>MEOQ01000046.1 GCA_001769275.1 Bacteroidetes bacterium GWF2_43_63
TTACTCGGTTTTACCCAAAATCGCCCGAAATTGCCCGGTTTTCGACCATTTTCGTCCGAAATTGCCTGAAAAACGTCCAAAAACGTCTGGAATCGTCCGAATTTCAACCGGAAATAAACAAAAAAATGACCCGATGGAGGAAAATACCGGGAATAATTATGTTTCTTATCGCATTTGTCAGGTTTGTCCTGACAATTTAACTATGAAAGGTAATACTGGTATTTGCCGGAAGAACACGGTATGGATTCAGATTTTTTTGTCGGGATCTTAAATAGTGCTAAAAAGTGCGGTAAAATAGGGTAGGTGATGGTTTGCTTAAGAAAATATTCCGAAATGACACATATAGTTTTTAAAATGCGTTATTGTTGATTTTGGTAATGGGTATTGCAGCCATTAATTTGCATTGGCAACAATTGGTTTTACCGACATCAGGCTTATTCAGGCTGCATAATTATTGATAGATAATTTTAAGTTGAAAAATGAGCGAAATGCTGTGATTTGCACTTTCAAATGGTTTGTTCGGTTTGCATGTAAAATGATTTGCTCCAAAAAGAACTTGGTTTTCAAAAAATCAACAGAAATTGCCTAAAGAAAATTCTTCATGTGGAAAAACTGTTCTTAGCCAATTAGAATCAAGGAATGCACCCAGTGAAAAGCAAAGAAAAAAAAGGTCGAAATGTTTGGCAAATTGTTTGGCAAATAAAAAAAGGCTTCAAAGTAAAAAACTCTGAAACCTTGATCTGATGCGGTGGGCATTACTGGGTTCGAACCAGTGACCCCCTGCTTGTAAGGCAGGTGCTCTGAACCAGCTGAGCTAAACGCCCTCTTACCCCATTTTGGGAGTGCAAAGGTATATAAATTATTTGATTACAAAAAATATTTTTGATTTGTTTGTCAGGAAATTTCTTCCCTGATTTGCTGAATGATTTGCATTACGTCTTTCTGGTACCCTCTGGAAACCGGGACCGGATCTATATCGCCTGTGAAGTGAAGCGAATAACCCCGGGAGTTTCCGCTGACACGCGAGATCTGATGTATATTGACCAAAAATGATTTATGACAACGAATTACCTGCGGGTGCTCAGAAAGCTGTGTCTCAAGTGCTTTCATGGTTGTGTGCAGCAATTTCCTGGTCATTACATTTTTCTTCATTATGTAGAACATACAGTAATTGCCCTGTGCTTCGACGGCCACAAAATCATCCATATTGAATGTAAGTTTTCCGCTGGTTTTTTCCGATTCAACAGTAATACTTTCTGTTGTGGGAGCAATGTTTTGTTTAATCTGACTGATATCCTGCGTAAGCGATGCCGACATGGTTTCAAAACGCTTGATGATAAGCCGTTCAACAGCTATCATTACCAGGTATAAGGGGACAATATACGATGCCAGAACAATCAATGAAAGAGAAAGCAAGAAATTGAAAGAAGTGAAACCGAAAAAGGCAAACAGGATGGCTTCGCTTAGGAAGACGGTCACATACAGCGCTCCGAAAAGCAGCAGATAGTACCGGTAATTTCTTTCATCAACCTGCTTTTTTGAATGAATGGAATAGAAGCCGATGGTAACAAAAAACAGGACCATAAAAGCTAGTATTCCGGGCAATAATCTGGCAATAAAGCTGAAATTCTGAATTTCAACCGCGTGTTCAACCGGAATAAAAATATAGAAAAACGCCATAAAATAGGCGAGTAATACCACTAAAGTAATCAGCTTATTTGATAGTTTAAATTCAGATATAAATTCTTCAAGCAGCTGAATGCGTGGTTCGAAGCCCTTTCCCGTAAAAAACATCAGCAGCAATAATGCAGTGATTACGATCATGAAAAATGAAAGAGTTTTCTGGTTTGTTTTTTCAGCTTCAGCTTTTTTTCTTTGCGCTTCAATCTGTGCCATTTCAAGGCTCATTGTAATGCGCTCAGCTTTTTTGTTATAATCGTCGATGAAGCTTTCCAGTTGCTGGCTGTTCAGTTGTTTCTGAATATTATTGTATGATTCGTAGTATCTGAGCGCCTCTCGATAGTCACCTCGGGATTTGTAGATGCTGTATAGAATTTCATCGGCTGACATCTGAAGCGCGCTGTTTGAAATAATGGTCAGACTTTTTTCAGCATTGAGTGCGTAGGTAGTTGCTTTATCGAAATCACGAACGCTCAGATAATGACTGGCCAGTTTAAGGCTTGCTTCTGCTATATTGTCCGCCAGTTCTGTGTGATTGGGCGTGTTGGCTATGGTTTTATAGGCAGCCAGAGCAGAGTCAGTGCTTCCGGCAAGATGATACGCGTCGCCAAGAATCTGAAGGCGAAACAAATTCAATGGACTTTCGGCTTCAGCCAAAGCAATCAGTGATGGATTTTTCAGCAAGGAAATGCATTTGTTTGATTTATTCATTTCCATATAGCATTTACCGATGTAAATCTGCGACACGTAAATACGTTGCGATTCACCATATTTTTCCGACATTTTGAGGGTCGTCATAAAAACCGGCAATGCTCCTTCCGGATCGCCTGCATTAAGCCGGCACAGTGCAATGTTGTTTGAGGCGGTTATCATCCCTTCTGTGCCCTCAGCCCCTTTGATGGCAGAAAAAGCTTTCAGTGCAATATTATAGGGATATTCGGCCAGTTCATAGTCTTTCAACCGGTAGAGAGAATTACCAACTTCTATAAGGTGCCAGCCAAGATCAGCCGTTCTGAATCTGGTTCCTTCTTTGTCAAATTCGCGGATAATAATTGACCGGATATAGGCATTAATTGCTTTCGGGTAGTCTTGAGTGCTGAAATATAAATTTCCGAGTCTGGTGAGTAGTGGTGCAAGGGCTTGTTCTCCGGTTTTTTCCTGTTCCATGGTGCGGATGAGGCCCTCGTAGGTCTTAATCTCAAGCGACAATTTATCCTTTGATGAAAGATCAAGAGTGCTGTCTTCAATGCTCTCCGAAACATTTTTAGTTTGATTGATTGTCTGAGCCTGTCCCGGCGATGCACAGGACAAAACAATTAAGAGCAAAAATATTGGACGGAATAACATAATCAAATGGGGGGATATTTGAATTGCAAATATAAAATTTAAAAATTTAAGAGACAATTAGTCATTTATCAAATTTCAATTTTTTCAGTCAATCTTTTAAATACGCAAAACGTATTTATGTAAAACATCATCAGTTAAAAATACAAAATTAAATCAATCTTATTTTAGCCATTTCAATCAAGTGCGGAAAAGGAAATTGTGTTTGTTTAAAAACAAAGACATTCTGAGAAATTACATGCTTAAAAAACATCTTAGTGTGAGTAAAACTTGTGACTTTGTCTAAATTGTGCAACCAGGTGATGTTGTACTTTGTCTGATATAGTATTTTTACGGGTTATTTTAAAAAATCAAATCACCATGCGAAGAAGTTTATTTTTGAATGTTATCGGAATAATTTTGACGTTGTTCGCGGTAACTTCTCTAAATGCACAACCAAGTAGACAGGGACTTCCAGCTTCTATGGAGCTGAATCTGCCAAATGTTTCCAATTCAGTGGTTGTCGATGCCAGTCACATAGACTGGTCGGTTATCAATGCCGAAGATCAGCTGAGATTATCTCAGAATCTGCCCGTCAGAGCTGGTTTTTCATTGCCTGTAAACAAGTCAATGGAACAGGATGGCGAATGGGAATTATTGCCCGATGGCCGTATGATGTGGAGGTTGAAAATAGAAACCCAGTCGGCAGTATCTCTGGGTGTTGTTTTCGACATGTTCCATTTGCCTGAAGGCGCGGAATTGTATTTATACAACGCGGATCGCTCTTTTGTGATTGGAGCTTTTACATCCGAAAACAACAATCCGGCAAACACATTCAGCACCCATCTGATTCCGGGAAGCACGGTGATTTTAGAATACATTGAAACGCCGAATAATGGACTTTATAAAGGCAATCTTAATCCGATATCCCTTGACAAGAAGAAAGTAGAATCTTACCGTACAAGTCCTGCCGGAGAAACTGAGTATACTCCACAAGGGGTTTTGCGGATTAGTGAAATAATTTATTCATACAATGACGATATAAACGATGCTACTAAAGACCTTGGCGATGGAGGCACATGCATGGTTAATATCAACTGTGTTCCTGAAGGTGACTATTGGCAGGATGAAAAGCGTGGGGTTGCCCGTATTCTTTTTAGAGAAGGTGCTGGCTGGTATTACTGTTCCGGTTCACTTGTCAATAATACACTTGAAAACGGCACCCCTTATTTTCTGACAGCATTCCATTGCGGGGCAGTTGCTTCAGCGGCTGACCATAATGTCTGGCAGTTTTATTTCAACTACGAACGTGCGGGTTGCCCCAACTTGGGAACTCCTCCCAATAACATGATCACCGGTTGTATTAAGCGAGCTGAAGGTGATATCAGTGGCGGAACAGATATGCAATTGGTTGAGCTTAATTCAACACCTTCTTTAGCCTGGAATCCTTATTACAATGGTTGGGATCGTTCAGGTGCAACTACTACAGGAGGTGTAAGTATCCACCATCCTGCTGGTGATGCCAAGAAAATATCAACCTTTACCGGAACCACAACAAGCGCTACCTGGTTTGACGGCACCAACACCGGAGCGACAAATGGTCACTGGACTTTTCCGCTCTGGGCTGCAACCACCAATGGGCAGGGCGTTTCCGAAGGTGGTTCGTCCGGTTCTTCTTTGTTTAATAATGCAGGTCGTGTAATCGGAACCCTTTCGGGAGGCTCTTCGCAGTGCGGTGGTCCATATTCAGGAGACCTCTATGGAAAATTTAGTATCCATTGGCAGAATGCAGTAAACGGAACTGGCAATGCTTATGAATTAAAATATTGGCTCGACCCGGCCGGAACCAATCCGACTACATTGGATGGCATGGATCCAAATGCGATTGCCTCTCCTCCGGTGACAAATTTTTCAGCCACGCCAACTACCATCAATGCTGGCCAGACAATACAATTCACTGACTTAACCACAAATTTGCCCCAATCATGGTCATGGACATTCCCCAGTGGTTATCCTTCAACTTCAACAGAAAGAAATCCAACGGTTACCTGGGTGAATCCAGGAACTTATACAATAACCCTTACAACCTCAAACGCATATGGTTCGGATACAGAGACTAAAACTGCGTATATTACCGTTAATCCATACTCTATTACCAGCCCGGTTACAATCGGGACAGGTACAGGCCTAGGTGGTTATTTCCCTTATGGTGTAAAAACAAATGCAACGGCATTATTCACATTTGTTCGAGATGCATCGATTTACACCACGGCGGAGGTTGGAGCGGCAGCCACAATTACGGCCTTAGCCTGGAGGCCTGGCGATGCCAGAACTGATACTAGAAATATTCAGATTTATCTGAAGCATACGAATGAGACCGCTTTCACTACGGCGGTAACTGATGATGCTATTATTTCTGGTGCCACACTGGTTTATAATGGTACATTTACCCCAAATGTTGCCGGGTGGCATACGATTCCTTTACAAACTAGTTTTTCGTACAATGGCTCGAGCAACCTGATGGTTATCGTGTTTGTGAATTCAACTGTCACTCCTGGAGACGTTCCAAGTAATTGTTATTTTACAACAACAGCCGCAACCACTCATCAACAATGGAGTGGTAAGACTGATCCCACGGGAACAGGCACCCTGAATACAAACCGACCCAATATACAAATATCCAAAACCGGCATTACCGCACCGATTGCCAACTTCGGAGTTGAACCAAATATTTTGTATGAAGGATTCGAAGACGGTGTTCTTCCTACAGGATGGTCAACTATAGACAATGACGGCGATGGCAACTCATGGGATTTTGTTGCCGATGGTTCCTTGACCACCCATGGAGGTGTTGGAGCAGCTTCATCTGCATCATGGATTAATGTGCCACTTACTCCTGATAACTGGTTGATAACTCCTGCAGTTGACTTAAGCAATGCTGCTGCCAGCTATCAGTTAAAATACTACGTTATTGGACAGGACCCTGCCTGGGAGCAGGAAACTTATGGCATTTATGTTTCTACGACTGGTACTGCAGTTGGCAATTTTACGTCATTACTTCAGGAACAGCTTCCTGCAAGTCATACAGCCTATCAGGAACGAACTATTGACTTAAGTGCATATGCTGGTAATCCCAATGTTTACATTGCATTCAGGCACTGGAATTGCACCGACTGGTTCCGCTTAAATCTTGATGATGTTTCAATTTCAACATCAGTTCAGCCGGCAAATGTTACAATTTATGAAGGTGACAATGTCAGATTCATGGATTTATCCACAAACAATCCATCAGTTTGGGCTTGGTCTTTGCCAGGAGGAACACCGACATCTACCAACGAACAAAGTCCTATAATTCCATATCATACTCATGGTGTATATGATGTTACCCTCACTGCGGGAAATGCTGCAGGAAGCGACGCTGAAACGAAAACCGGTTATGTAACCGTGCTTGGTCGTGCTCCGATGGCAAATTTTTACGGAACCGGTAATCTCAAGGATATTAACTACAGACCATTTATTCCAATTGGTGGATCTGTTGAATTCACGGATTATAGCTGGAGGTATCCTGAAGGCTGGGCATGGTCCTTCCCTGGAGGCACCCCTTCAACAAGTACTTCGCAAAATCCGCCAACAATTACTTATACGGCTCCTGGATTCTATTCTCCTTCTTTAACAGTGACGAACACTCATGGTTCTGATATCATCACAGGGACAAATTTTGTCGTTGTTGGAGGAAAAGACACCTGCAGTAACTTGTTATATGAAGATGGTCTCTCGGTATATAGCTATGATAATGGGCTTATTCCTGGCCACGCAATGGATACGGTTAATAGCGTTCTCTTTTATATTTGGAACTATGCTGAAAAATATGAAAATTCTTTTCCAGGTAAAATAACCGGACTAGAGTTGTATGTATACCTTGATTCTGCTATAGCTTCAAAGACTGTCACATTCAATGTTTGGGATGGTTCAACCGGATCACCGGGAACTATTTTAGGTACTAAAACGGTTTCTTTACCAACCTTCACCAACGGCTGGACATTTCTCGCCTTTGATGATTCCATAGCTGTATCCGGAGACTTCTTTATCGGTTATAGATTAAATTATGACGGCACGACACATAATTATGACACGCATCAGTTTTGTGGCGCCATGACTTCATTCCGGGATCCCGGAAATAATAGTACAGCTTATCTTAGTACAGGAAACACATATCCGGGAACGTGGTATTCATTCGAAGACTGGTTTGGATCGGCAGCATCGCTTACATTGCATCCTGAATTCACCTACGATTTTGCAGGAACCATTGTCTCCGCATCAGCAACCCCAGGTTGCGGAACTGGTTCAGTAACTTTGACTGCCTCGGTTTCAGCCAATCAGACATTCTATCTGCAAACCGGAGCCGGCGCAGCCGTTGCCAACTGGACAGGAAATACAAATACTCACACATTCACAGGTCTTGCCAACGGTGATTATAAAGGTTATGTTGTTGAAGGAGCTAATACATCTCCGACATCAAATACAGTAACACTTACCAATCTGGTTTCAGTTCCTGTAAGTGTAGCTATCGTGGCATCTCCAACCGGAGCTATCTGCTCTGGAACAAGTGTCACCTTTACTGCTACGCCAACCAATGGCGGAGCAACTCCCGCATATCAGTGGTATGAAGGTGGTTCAGCTGTTGGAACGGGCTTAAACACATATACAACGACAACCCTTACAAATCTTGAAGCTGTTTATGTAGTTCTTACTTCCAATCAGACTTGTGTAACTGGCAACCCCGCAACTTCAAATACAATAAACACAACGGTAAATCCGAATCTGCCTGTCAGTGTCAGCATTGCTGCATCTCCAGCAGGCGCTATTTGCGCCGGAACTTCAGTTACATTTACTGCTACCCCGGTCAATGGCGGAACCACACCAGCATACCAGTGGTATGAAGGCGGCGCTCCTGTCGGAACAGGAACAGGTACATATACTACAACCGGCCTGACAACAGGCGAAGCAGTGTATTGTGTACTGACATCGAATGCAGTTTGTCCTACGACTAATCCAGCTACATCCAATACTATTACAACCACGGTAAATCCGAATCTGCCGGTCAGTGTGACCATCGCTGCCAATCCCGGAACAACAATTTGTTCGGGTACCAGCGTTACATTTACAGCAACTCCGGTAAATGGAGGCACAACTCCGGTTTATCAATGGAAAGTGAATGGTGTAGTTGTTGGCTCCAATAGCCCAACATATACTTCAAATACATTGGCAATGGGCAATACGGTGACCTGCACCGTGACATCAAATGCTACCTGCCCAACCGGCAATCCGGCTGTTTCAAATACGCTCACAATGACCGTTAATACTACGGTTGCTGCCAGCGTAAGCATTGCCGCTTCACCTACCGGAGCCATCTGTGCAGGAACATCAGTTACCTTCACAGCTACTCCAACCAATGGCGGTGCTGCACCAACTTACCAGTGGTATGAGGGTGGCGCTCCTGTCGGAACTGGCCTCAGTACATATGCTACAACGGGTCTCACAACCGGCGAAGCCGTGTATTGTGTCATGACTTCAAATGCAGTTTGTGTTACCGGAAGTCCTGCGACCTCCAACACAATTAATACAACTGTAAATACAAACAATCCAGTCAGTGTAACGATTGCAGCCAATCCGGGAACAACAATCTGTACGGGAACCTCGGTTACCTTTACAGCAACTCCGACCAACGGTGGAACGACTCCGGTTTATCAATGGAAACTGAATGGCGGCAATGTGGGTTCCAACAGCACGACATACACCAATGCCGCTTTGGTTGCCGGTGATATCGTAACATGTCAACTGACATCCAATGCTACCTGTGCAACCGGCAGCCCGGCGACATCAAATGCTCTTACAATGACCGTCAATTCTTCATTGCCTGTTAGTGTAAGCATTGCAGCTAGTCCCGGAAATAATATATGTGCCGGCACCAATGTGACCTTCACAGCAACCCCGACCAATGGTGGAACAACACCAGCCTATCAGTGGAAAGTCAATGGTACCAACGTCGGAACAGGTGCAACATATTCTTCAACTACACTCACAACTGGTCAGATTGTAACCTGTGTACTCACCTCCAGTGAAGGTTGTGCGACTGGCAGTCCGGCCACTTCGAATGCCATAACAATGACTGTGACTGCAAATGTTACCCCCAGTGTAAGTATCGCAGCATCTTCAACAACCATTTGTTCGGGCACAAGCGTAACCTTCACGGCTACACCAACCAACGGTGGCGCAACTCCGGTTTACCAGTGGAAACTGAATGGTGCCAATGTTGGCTCCAACAGTACAACCTACACCAATGCCGCTTTGGCAACCGGTGATATTGTTACATGCAGTATGACATCTGCGCTTACATGTACGGTTGAAAATCCTGTGACTTCCAACAGTATTGTAATGACAGTAAACCCCAACAAACCGGTCAGCGTGAGCATTTCAGCATCTGCTACAACGATTTGTACGGGAACGACAGTCAATTTCACTGCAACTCCGACCAACGGTGGAACAACACCTGCATATCAGTGGTATGTTGGAGCAACACCCGTTGGAACCGGCTCCACTTATTCAAGCAGCACATTGGCTGATGGAAACATTGTCACTTGTGTACTTACCTCAAACGAAACATGTGCAACGGGTAGCCCTGCTACATCAAATGCCATCGCGATGACCGTGAATTCATCACTGCCGGTTAGCGTCAGCATTGCAGCAAATCCCGGAAATGTTATTTGTGCAGGTACCAGCGTGACGTTTACAGCAACGCCAACCAATGGCGGCACAACCCCAACCTACACCTGGAAAGTTAATGGTGTGACACAAGGTGCCAATAGCCCGACATTCACAACCAGTTCCCTTACAAATACTCAGTCCGTAACGTGTATTCTCGCCTCGAGCGAAGGATGTGCCACCGGCAGCCCGGCGACCTCGAATGCGATTGCAATGACAGTGAATCCGACAGTTGCAGCCAGTGTTACCATTGCCGCATCACCATCAGGAGCTATCTGTGCAGGAACCTCGGTTACCTTCACCGCAACACCCACCAATGGTGGCACCCCGACCTATCAGTGGTATGAAGGGGGAAGTGCAGTTGGTACAGGTTTAAGCACCTATGCCACAACCGGCCTTACAACCGGCGAAGCCGTGTATTGTGTAATGACCTCTAATGCAACCTGTGTTACGGGAAGTCCTGCGACATCGAATACCATTAATACAACTGTAAATGCGAACAATCCGGTTAGTGTAACAG
>MEOQ01000047.1 GCA_001769275.1 Bacteroidetes bacterium GWF2_43_63
ACAACGTAGTTGTGTTAATCAATTACAGCAAAATGAATTCTGAAAGCGCGCTTTCAAATTAACTTTGCTGTAATTGATATCGGCTTTTGCCTGAATAAATCTACTCTGTGCGCCTCTGTGTGTACTCCTGAAAACTCTGTGTTACAGAAGTTACATAGGCGTAAATTGCACGCTTATAGTCGGCATTGGATGCATTAACCAGAAGTGTTCTCAGGCATTTTAATACTTCAACCCTGCGGATGAGATTTTTGAACTGGCGAAGCCATAAAAAACCGGAGCTCTCATGCGAAGAACTCCGGTTGTTGTAGAAAAAATACAATTAGAAAAAAACTATGCTTTTGCGATTTTTTTGATTTTATGCCTGATTTGCGCGCGTTTTAGTTTCACTTTCATTGAATAGTGAATCAGGTACATGGCTGGCACAAAAATCAGTGTGAGCAAAGTGGCGAATGAAAGTCCGAACACGATGGTCCAGGAGAGAGGTCCCCAGAACATTACGTTGTCGCCGCCGAAGTAAATCTGCGGATTCCACGAAGTAAGCAGGGTTTCAAAATTGATGTTCATGCCCAGGGCAAGCGGAATCAAACCAAGAATAGTAGCCGTTGCAGTAAGTATAACAGGCGTAAGACGTGTCGAAGCAGCCCTTGCTATAGCCACGCGCGGACGGAGTCCTTCGGCAAGAAGCTTGTCGGAGAATTCCACAATCAGAATTCCGTTCCTCACAACAATCCCTCCCAGCGCAACCACGCCGATACCAGTCATAATAATGGATACCGGCATATTGAATATGACAATTCCGAGCAGTACACCAATGAGCGATAAAACAATTTCGCTTAGAATAATCAGCGTTTTTCCGATGCTGTTGAATTGCGAAATAAGAATAAAGAAAATCAGACCGATTGAAATAACCAACGCTTTGGATAAAAAGCTCATGCTTTCCTGCTGGTTTTCCTGTTCGCCGGTGAAATTGAATGTTGTTCCTGGCGAAAAACTAAAATCGCGTGAGGCAGACTGAATCTGCTTAATGATTTCGTTGGCATTGTAGCCACTCACAACTTCGGACGACAACGTGATGGCCCTCTTGTTGTCCACGCGGCGAATACCGCCGTAAGAGCTCGTGTATTTCACATTTACGAGCGAAGAAATGGGAACATCTTTCACCCTGCCAGTTGCAATATCGCGAAAAGTGATGTTCATATTCAGAATGTTTTCCAGATTGTCGCGGTACTCTTCACTATATCGCAGCATGATCGGATATTCATCTTCGAACTCTTTGAATTTCGACACTTCTTTTCCGTAGATTGATGTGCGCATAGCAAGACCGATGGTATAAGTGTTCACTCCTTCGGCATTGGCCTTGGCACGGTCGAGTTCTATTACAATTTCCGGCTTGGCTTCCTGAAGGTCGGACTTTAATTCCTGAATGCCTTCAATTCCCGAAGCATTGATGAAATCGGAAAATCGTTTTGAATCTTCAATCAGCAGATCGATGTCTTCGGAATACAACTCAATGTTGATGGGCTTTCCGGTAGGAGGACCCATGCGGTTTTTCTCAACAGTAATCACAGCTCCTGCAATATCATTGAGCGAGTCTCTGATCTGGTTCATATACGGAGTGGTGCTTGTCGTGCGGAATTTGCTTTCGATAAAATTGACGGACACCATGGCTTTCTCTGGTGTGATGGAGCGGTCAAAGCTATTCGGATCAGCGCCCAGAGCCACTTTTGTAATTATAGATTCAACATTGGGATTGTCTTTTCCAACAATTCCTGAAACCCGATGTTCAACAATTTTCGCAACACTGTCAGTCACCAGCACTTCGGTTCCCGGAGGCATTTTCACCAACACGTTAATCTGACTTGGATCATTGTCGGGGAAGAAAACAACTTCGGGTTTTGCCACAGCTGTTATCACCATTGTAATGATAAACAGACTAAGCGTGCCCCACATGATTTTTTGCGGGTTGCGGCCTTTCAGCACCTGAGCGATGAGTCTTTCGTATCGCTTCACAATGCGTGGCCACAAGTTGTGCTGAAATTTGTATACCCAGTGTGCCGTAACAAATTTGTGGAAAACAACGATGATAAACATAATGATAAGGAAGTTTCCTATCGCCGGAATATGTGCAATATGGAAAAGCACGGCAGGAATCAGAAACCATGAAGCTGAACGCAGAACCGATTTCCAACCCGGAGATACAGGAATCTTATGCTCATCTTTTTTCATGAAATTCACTGCAAAAACGGGATTAATAATGTAGGCAACAGCCAGTGATGCAAACAGCGCAATGATAATGGTCACTGGCATGTAATGCATGAATTGTCCGACGATGCCGGGCCAGAAAGCCAGCGGGAAAAAAGGAGCCAGCGTGGTGAGTGTTCCGCTCAGGATGGGATAGAACACTTCGCCCGCAGCATATTTTGCAGCCTTTTTAATATCCGGAACCGTCTTGTGCATCCGGTAAGTATTCTCCACCACCACAATGGCATCATCAACAATAATCCCGAGTGCGAAAATAAAGGCGAACATCACCATCATATTCATGGTAAAATCGAGTCCTGGCAAAATGATGTACGAAACCATCATTGAAAGAGGCACCGCTGCAGCCACAAAAATGGCATTGCTGACACCCATGAAAAACATAAGTACCAGTGTAACTAAAATAAACCCAAAAATAATAGTATTGTTAAGCTCTTCCAGTGTATTGCGTGTATGTCGGCTCTGGTCGCCGGTTTTATCAATTTTGAGATCGTCGGGCAAGGAGCTTACTTTCAGATCGGTCAAGATTTCATCAATCTGATCATTCGCATCCAGAAGGTTTTCGCCGGTTTTTTTAATCACGTTCAGCAGAACCACATTTTTACCGTTGAATCGCGCATAGCTCTCCTGTTCTTCGAATCCATCTTTTATTTCGGCAATGTCTTTCAGATAAACACCGCCACCGGTGGGTGTGTGAAGCACAATTGAATAAAGATCAGAAATCTGAAGAAATTGTCCTTTTACCGAGATGGAGCTGTTTACACCGTTGTTGGTGATGGAACCCGCTGAAATAATGGCATTTTCACCAGCAATTCCGCGCTCGATGTCGGTGAAAGTGAGACCTGCTGCTTTCATTTTATTGAGATCGACATTGATTTGAATTTCTCTGTCAAGCGCCCCAATGATATCTACTCTGGTGATTTCGGAAAGCGATTCAATACGATCCTGAATCAGCTCTGCATAATTTTTCAGTGCCTGATTCGAATAATCGCCTGAAATGTTTATGGTCACAATTGGGATTTCGCTCAGGTCAATTTCCCTTACTTCAGGATCGGCCAGAAGGTCGGTCGGCAGATCTGATTTTGCTTTATCAACGGCATCTTTAACCTTATCCTTTGCTTCCGAAACATCAACATCGGTATCGAATTCCACAACGACGCTGGAAAAGTCCTGCACCGAATTGCTCGATACTTTTTTTACTCCGTTGATGCTTTTAATTTGTTTTTCGAGCGGTCGCGTCACAAGGTTTTCAATGTCTTTCGGCGATGTGCCGGGATAAACAGTGGCCACCATAATGGTTGGAATAACCACCTCGGGCATTTGTTCTTTCGGAATGGAGCGATAGCTCATGAACCCGATCAACAGTATCAACACCGCAAGTACATATACACTCGTGTTATTGTTGATGGCCCAGCTTGAACCAATAAACTCCCTGTGTTTGGTTTTTTTCATTTTAAAAATTCCCCCGTATTATTTTTTCGACGACACATGAAGTTCAGATCCTTCTTTCAGATTGTTGTATCCAAGCACAATTACGCGGTCACCTTTTTTAAGACCAGTGAGAATTTCCACCGTACCCTGATACACTTCACCGGTAGTTATGATGCGCATTTCAGCAACTTCTTTTTTTCCTTTTTTTACGGCGACATACACAAATTCGCCATTGGCTGAGGACTGAACAATATTCTGCGGAACCACAATGGCTTTAGGATTTGTGTACACGCTGATTTTCATCACCGCAATCATATTGGCCCGATAGTCCACATCCTTAACAGAAGGCATTACACATTCAATGCGAAATGAACGGCTGCCGGGATTGATATACTTGCTTACAAACGACAGCGGAGCCTCGGTTTCATAATTCAGATCCGGAATAGAGACCAGCACCTTGCTTCCGATTTTTATGTTTTTGGAATAGGACTCACTTACTTCGGAAGCAACTTTTATTTTGTTGAAATTCACCACACGGAATGCGGGAGTGCCAGGAGCTACCGATGAACCAACCTTGACGTTAACTTCCTCAATGCGACCAGAAATAGGCGAGGTAATATAATTCATGGCAATCTGCTGCTTTGTGGTTGCAATGCGATTCTGAATTCCTTCGAGATTGTTCTTTGCCTGAAGATACTGCATCTCACTTCCGATATTCTGCTCCCAAAGCGACTTCTGACGATTAAAAACATCCTGCAAAAATGTTTCCTGCTGTTTCAGTTCAGCCAATCCCTGCTGCATTACGGATGCATCCATCATGGCAAGGGTTTGTCCGCGCGACACCATCTGTCCTTCCTTTACCATTACATTCATAATAACACCCACTGTTTTTGCAGTAGCAGTAACATTTTCGTCACCATCAACTTTTCCCTGCAAATCGAGATACGATATAAATTCGGTTGTGTCGATCTCAAGCACTTCTACTTGTGTTCCTTTGTCCTTCACGAGTAACCCTTCAGCAATCAGCTCTTCTTCGAGTGCGTTGATTTCTTTGGTCAGACTTTCCCGTTCTTTTTTCAGTTCTTCGAGTTTTTTTATTCTGTCGTCGCTGCTTCCATTATTGCACGAAGCCAGGATCAATGCGATCAACAGGATGGTTCCCACCTTTTTCATATTCTTTGTTTTATTTGTTTTCAAAAAGTTTTTGCATTTTGTTTCGGGATGAAACCAGTTCAAACACCGCGGCGAAATAATTTCCCTGAGCACTCTGATGCTGCATCTGAGCCTGAGTAAGTTCCATGCTGCTGCTTAACCCTTCGCGAAATTTTATCATGGTTTTGTTCAGAATTTTTTCTGCTATCGCAACATTTTCCTTTTCATGCTGATACTTGTCAAGCGCCGACAAATAGCCGATTCGCGCCTGTTCGTACTGAAGCAACAAAGCTTGTCCAACCATATCGCGGCTGGTAATGCTTTTCTGCAAATTCAGCTGCGCCTGTTGAATTTTTGTGTGACGTGTGCCACTGCTCCAAATAGGAACTTCGAGTTTTATTCCAACAAGCGTTGTAGGATACCACGACTGCTCGCTGTCGAAAAAATTAAATTCATCGCGCATAGCTTTTCGGGAATACGAAAAGTATCCGGCCATCGTTGGCAAATAGGCCGATTTCTCGCGCTTGAGCGATAGCTCCTGCAGGCGAACCTGTGTTTCCATTAACTGAAAATCGATCACGGCAGATGGATTAAAAGCCGACCCTGATAAGACTTCGGTACTGGTGCCATTCAGGATTTTTTCAAGATCATCGGTCAGGCGAACAGGCAACGTCACTTCCATACCGATCTGATATTTCAAAAGCATCTGGGCTGCCTCAATCTGGCGCTTGAGCGAATTGACTGCATTGTCGATATTTGACACATTCAGTTTAAGCTGGTCAACATTTGTCTCTTCGATGAAACCCTGATCAAACATGGCTTCGGACTCCCTCAGCAGTTTCTGAAAATGCACCAGATTGGAATCCAAAATGATTGCATTTTCCTGGAGGGATAAAATGAGACAATACGTTTCAGTGACTGAATATTTTATGTCGGTCGCACTTTTCTGAAGACCCAGTTCCGACATGTTTCCAAACACGCGCGAAGCCTGCAGTCCAACAATATATTGACCACTGAAAATCAGCTGCGACAAAGTCACTCCATACGCAGCATTGTGCTGAGTTCCGAATTTAGCCGGGAAGAACTGGGCCTCATCCGACGAAGGCAATTGAGCAGGCGTTATAAGACCTTCCTGAAGTAAGACTCCGTACACCGCTGGGCTTATAAAGTCTGGTAATAGCGTGGTCGGAATATCGAGAAAATTCTGGTACTCTACTGAACCATTGATCTGTGGCAAGCCAATGGCGGTGGTTTCCATGATTTTTTTCTTCGCAATTTCAACATCAAGCTGAGCGTTTTTTAAAGTGGGACTGTTCTCCTGTGCATAACGGATGGCCTGTTCAAGCGACAGATCCGTGCTTTCCTGAGCCCCCGACAACAGGCAAGCAAACACAAATACAACAACAAACGATTTTCTCATTTCTTTCCTTTTAGTTCTTTCAGTAGTTTATTTTCGAGATATTCAACGCCTTTTTCATTGGCAATACCTCTTATGTGATATATTAGCAGTTCGCGAAGAATGTCTTCGGTTTTTACATCTTTCAAACTCTCATCGCTGGCATCGAGGGCGAAAATCTGATCCATGCGTGCCATATAGAAATACGCAATGATTTTCACATTTAACCCCTTTCGGTATAAACCTTCCTTAATGCCACGGTTCAGGTTGAGCTCTATGTTTTCGAGCACATGACTATGTTTGTGGTCAAGCAGCGCTTTGAAAGCTTCAGGATAATACTTCTGCAGATCGAAATTAACCGCAGGGTTGATCTTCCCGAAATTTTCAATAAGAATTTCGCTCACTTTAACCAGGATGTCGATGGCGTTACCTTCCAGCTTCGACAATTCGTGAAAGCAAAAATTTGTTTCGGCCGTGTGATGGGTAATGATGGATAACACCAGGTCCTTTTTGTCGGCAAAATACTGATATAAAGTCTTTTTCGACATGCCCAGATGGTTGGCAATATCATCCATCGAGACACTTTTTACGCCATAGCGAATAAAGAGTTTTGAGGTTTCCTCTATTATATGTTTCAATTTTTCGTCCATGCCGCAAAGATATAAACTTTCAACACACCGGAAACTTTATTTATCATTTTTGTTTCCTGGGTTTTTTCAAAAATATACAAATTGGGCATTTCGGCTTGCATCCAGCTGTCGAAAATCTGCCAACTGTCAGAATTACTATATGAATATTTTGCAACCCCCATTCGATTTCAGATAACGCGGCAAAAGTATTTCGATAAACACAGGCAGAAATGTACTTTCCGGTGAACGGCGGTTTTTCTCGGGTGAATGGAGAAGAGTCACGCGTCGGGAGACGCGCGACCACTAACATATCGGGAGACGCGCCTAAGTTTAGGGATCATTTTGGTAATGCGCTGCTGCAAACGCACAACGCAAATTTGTTCTTCTTCAACGCACTCAGGTCACTATGCGATGCAGAGAGGTTGAAGAAGGCTGAGGGCGACAGCAATGTTGTAACGCGTAACGTCTGTAACGCGTAACGAAAAAAGAATTAGCATTTTTTGTATTTTAGCAAAAAAATCATGCGCTACCAACCGATAAAATCCGAATTTTTCAAACGAAACAGAAAGCGTTTAATTGAAAGACTGCTGCCCGATAGTCTCGTGGTGCTGGCCGGCAACGAACATATGCCCTGGAGCGGCGATCAGGACTATGCTTTCCGACAGAATTCCGACTTTTATTATCTTACCGGAATTGATGAAGAAAACGCGCTGCTTTGTTTGTGCCCGCATCATCCTGATCCGAATCAGCGCGAAGTCTTATTTGTGCAGGAAGCCGATCCCACCATGGTCATCTGGTATGGCAAACGCGTGAGCCGAGAAGAAGCGTCGGAGCTATCGGGAATAAAAACGGTAAAATGGGTGGCCGATTTTAAATCTGCACTGCGTGACATGGCGCAACAGTCGCGTACTATTTATATGGGTCTGAACGAATATCTGAAATACAGCACCAACACTCACGATGCGAATCGTCGTCTGGTCGATGAAATTAAAAATACTTTTCCGCTTCATCAGTATGAACGTCTTACGCCACTAACAACAGAGCTGCGCCTATGCAAATCGCCCGAAGAAATTGACATGATCGGAAAAGCGATTGAAATTACTAAAGAGGCCTTTCTACGCGTTTTGGAAACAACAAAACCCGGCATGATGGAATATGAGGTCGAAGCAGAAATGACGCATGAATTCATTCGCCGCGGCGCATCGGGACATGCCTACAGTCCCATCGTTGCCGGAGGCGAAAACGCCTGCGTGCTTCATTATGTAACCAACGACAGCCCACTGAAAGACGGAGATCTGCTGCTGCTGGACTTCGGCGCAAGTTATGGAAACTATGCATCGGACTGTTCGCGCACGATTCCGGTGAATGGAAAATTCACTCCCCGTCAGAAACAATGCTACAATGCGGTTCTTGATGTTTTGAAAGAAGCAAAAAAAATCCTAATTCCAGGTGCCACCATCGAAAAAACAAACAAGCAAATTGCGTTGATGATGGAGCAGAAAATGATTGAACTTGGATTGTTTTCAGCAGAAGAGGTGAAAAATAATACCGGCTCCACCCCGCTCTACTTCAAATATTATATGCACGGTGCTTCGCACTTTATGGGACTCGATGTGCACGATGTCGGCCTGCGTTCGATAATACTTAAAAAAGGAATGGTGCTTACCTGCGAACCCGGCATCTACATTAAGGAAGAAGGCATTGGCATCCGCATCGAAAATGATATTCTGGTCGATGATGAACCCATTGATCTGATGACGGAGATTCCGCTTGAGGCGGATGAAATTGAGAATTTAATGCGCTGATGCGACATAAGTGAAGATGTGCGACGGAGTTTATCCCGCTGGAAGCGGGGCGCATGTGGCGCCGTCGGCTCATGTGAAAATATAAAATTCCGGGAAAGGTTGTAACGACTAAGCTTTGTCTGAGAGCTGATTGCTGACAACTAATAACTGTCAGCTTTGCTGTAACGACTGCCACCTTGTTACACTGTCTCCTTGTAACCATGTAACTTTGTAACCATGTAACTTTGTAACGATTTCCGCTTACAGCGGAATAAATTCCACGTCCGTAACGTGTAACGACTATTTATATTCAAAGATCCTGACAATCAATCACCAAGAAAGAATGTGCAATTAAAGGGGAAATCTGCCGTTAGTCAATATTCTTAACAATAAAGTCCAAAATCGTACATCCGATCGAAAATCATAAAACTCAAATCATATCTCGTAAATCATTACCTTTGCACCCCGAAATATGGTAGTAAAAGCCGGCACATATTTATCCCGCATCGATGGGCCCGAAGACCTGAAGAAGTTTACCCCGCAGGAATTAAAAATTCTAGCTGAGGAGCTCCGTGATTTCCTTATTGAGAACATGGCACGTCATCCCGGGCACCTGGGAGCCAATCTGGGCGTGGTTGAGCTGACCATCGCCCTGCATTATATTTTCGATTCACCGAAAGACCGTATAATCTGGGACGTTGGTCACCAGTCCTACATTCACAAAATTCTGACAGGGCGTCGCGATGTTTTTCATACAATACGCCAGAAAGATGGTCTCAGTGGTTTTCCAAAGCCATCTGAAAGCGAACATGACATTTTTGGCACCGGTCACAGCAGTACCAGTATTTCGGCGGCGCTGGGCATGGCCGTAGGAGAGCAAATTGACGGACTCAATAAAAATCATTTTATAGCATTCATCGGCGATGGAAGCATGACCGGCGGAGAAGCGTTTGAAGCATTAAACAATATTGGCGCAACTAAAAACAATATTCTGGTAGTGCTCAATGACAACGGAATTGCCATTGATGAAAACACTGGATCTTTTACAAGATATCTTACACGTATTACTGCTTCGCACACTTACAACAAACTCAAATACCGCATCTGGCGCGTGTTCCGCGGAACCTTTATTCAGAAAATCGCCAATAAAACATCGACCGCACTCAAATGGACCTGGCTTAAAAAATCAAATCTGTTCGAGGCTTTTAATCTTCGCTATTTTGGTCCGGTAGACGGTCATGATATCCGGCAACTGATCAGCGTTCTCGAAGATTTACGCGACATCAACGGTCCAAAGTTGTTGCATGTAATTACAACCAAAGGCAAAGGATACAAGCCGGCTGAAAAAGATCAGGTTACGTTTCATGCCCCCGGACGCTATGATGCAAAGACAGGAGAAATTCTTGAAACTTCATGCGAATCCACTCCACCCAAATATCAGGTAATCTACGGCAAAACCCTCACCGAGCTTGCGGAAAAGAATGATGACATTTGTGCCATCACACCCGCCATGATTTCAGGCAGCTCGCTCAATATCATGCAAAACCGTTTTCCTGACCGCGTTTTCGATGTCGGCATTGCCGAACAACATGCAGTTACATTTGCTGCGGGACTCGCAAAATCAGGACGAATTCCATTCTGCACGGTTTACTCAACTTTTCTGCAGCGCGCATACGATCAGCTTATACACGATGTTGCCATTCAGAATCTTCCGGTTATTTTCGGTATTGATCGCGGTGGACTTGTTGGAGAAGATGGCGCTACGCATCACGGAGTCTTTGATCTGGCCTATTTGCGGACAGTTCCAAATATGATTATCGCTGCACCAATGAACGCTTTGCAGTTGCGCAATCTCATGTTTACAGCGCAACTGAAAAAGTCAGGACCATTTGCAATCCGCTATCCGCGCGGAAACTCAGATGATAAAAAATGGGAACAACCTTTTTCTGAAATCGAAATTGGTAAATCGGAAAAACTCCGCGAGGGAAAAGATATCGCCGTAATCTCAATCGGACAACCCGGTCTTGATGTTGTTTCACTATATCCAAAGCTGGATTCAGAAGGCATCAGCATCTCGCATTACAATATTATTTTTCTGAAACCTCTTGATGAAAATGCTTTGCACGAAGCATGCAAAAATCACAAAGCTATAATTGCCATTGAGGACGGGACTATTAAAGGCGGCCTGGGAACAGCTGTTGCAGAATTCATGATGGAACATTCCTATTTCCTTCCATTAATCAAACTGGGCGTCCCGGATCGTTTTATTGAACACGGCACTGTGCCAGAACTCAAGAAGGAATGCGGTTTTGATGCCGAAGGAATTTATTCGGCAATCAAACAAACACATACAAAAACAAATCAAACAAAATAAGCTATGGCAAACAAAAGAGCAATTAAAAAAGACGTGAATTATCTGACCAACGAAGTATTGGTTGATGGAATCATGCTCATGTCCTTATACAAAGAAGAAGAAGGCGAAGTAATCATGAAGGAACTTGAGAAAGTTGCCGAAAAAAGAAATCATGTGATTGATGCCCTTCAGCATGCTGAAAAAAAATTCGTACGTCTGCCGGACGAAGAAAGAAAAAACGGACGTGCTGCACGTTCAAAAGCTTTCCGCAAAGTAGTGAATGAAAAATTTGCCGCTTTCGAAGAAGCTCTGGATGCTGCTTACGAAAGTTTCGGCAAGCTGGCCAAAGAAGAAAAATAAAATGGATACACATCTTTTTGGAAGCATCATTTTCGGTCCGGTGCGCAGCCGCCGCTTAGGTTTATCCCTGGGTATCAACCTGCTGCCAGCTAATAAAAAGGTCTGCACATTCGATTGTGTCTATTGCGAATGCGGATGGACCGATAAAACTTCAGCCGACGGATTACCAAAAGCCACAGAAGTTGTTGCGGAACTTGAGAAAAAACTGCAGGAAATGCAGGCTGCCGGCGAACTTCCTGATGCAATCACCTTTGCCGGCAATGGCGAACCCACCATGCATCCTGATTTTAGTTTCATTATGCGTGATTCGGTGCGATTGAGAGACGAGTATGCACCCGCCGCCAAAATCACGGTGCTCACCAACTCAACACAGCTTCACAAGCAAAAAATTGCGGATGCTATTGCTCTTGCCGATAAAGGGTTACTGAAACTCGACACGACCGATCCAAAACAATTCGAGTTGATAAACCGCGCTGCCAAAGGCATTGAGCTCAACGAGGTTATGCATTTCATTGAACAATTCACTGGTGAAAAAATCATTCAGACCTTGGTGCTGCGCGGTGATAGTGAAGGCGAAAAAATCGACAACACTACCGAAGAATCGCTCCTGGCGCTGGCTGCATTTGTTTCGAAAATCGATGCTATTGAATGGATGATCTATCCTATCGATCGCCCGACACCAGAAAAACAGCTTGAAAAAATGAGCCGCGAAGAGATGGATCGCATCGGTGAATTTGTCAGAAAACATACAAATGTGCCGGTGACAATCCGGTATTGATTTTTAACCAATTCTGTCATCCTGAGCGAAGTCGAAGGATTGACAGCCCTTTCCTTTTTGACCCATGAAAGACTACAAACGATACACTGTTACAACTGCACTGCCCTACGCCAACGGACCGATACACATCGGACACATGGCCGGCGTTTATGTTCCCGCTGATATTTATGTGCGCTTTCTGCGCAAAACCGGACGCGATGTTCTTTTCATCGGCGGCAGCGACGAGCACGGCGTTCCCATCACCATCAAAGCGCGTCAGAAGGGCATTACACCGCAACAAGTCGTAGATGAGTATCATGGAATAATAAAAAAATCATTTGAAGATTTCGGAATGACTTTCGATATTTATTCGCGCACCAGTCTGCCCATTCATCACGAAACTGCTTCCGCCTTTTTCACAAAGCTGCATTCAGAGGGCAAGTTGACGCAAATGGAATCGGAGCAATATTTCGATGAAGAAGCTCAACAATTTCTGGCTGACCGCTATATCACAGGCACCTGCCCGCATTGCGGCAATGAACGCGCCTATGGCGACCAATGCGAAAAGTGCGGAACGTCGCTCAACGCCACAGATCTGATTGATCCAAAATCGACATTGTCGGGAAGCGCTCCTGTGAAACGCAAAACTTCTCATTGGTTTCTGCCGCTCGATCAGTACGAAAACTGGCTCCGCGAGTGGATTCTCGACGGACACAAAGAATGGAAGACCAACGTGTATGGCCAGTGCAAAAGCTGGATCGATCAGGGCTTGCAGCCACGCGCCGTTACGCGCGACCTCGACTGGGGAGTGAAAGTTCCGCTTGCCGATGCCGCAGGTAAAGTTCTGTACGTTTGGTTTGATGCGCCTATTGGATATATTTCTGCTGCGCGCGACTGGGCACAGCAGACCGGAAAAAGCTGGGAAGAATATTGGAAAAGCGACGATTCGCGATTGATTCATTTCATCGGAAAAGACAATATTGTTTTCCACTGCATCATATTTCCGGCTATGCTGAAAGCCGAAGGCAGCTACATTCTGCCCGAAAATGTTCCAGCCAATGAGTTTCTGAATCTCGAAGGAGAAAAGATCAGCACCTCGCGCAACTGGGCTGTCTGGTTGCATGAATATCTCGAAGATTTTCCCGGAAAGCAGGATGTGTTGCGCTATGTGTTGACTGCCAATGCGCCGGAAACCAAGGATAACGATTTCACGTGGAAAGATTTTCAGGCACGCAACAACAACGAACTTGCCTCTATTTTCGGCAACTTTGTGAACCGTGCTATGGTGCTTACTCATAAATATTTTGAAGGTAAAGTACCTGCTTCAACACAAGGCGCAGAGCTCGATGACATCCTGAAGGAAATCGGCGTTCTGAAAGAAAAAATCACCGGAAGTCTCGAACATTTTCGATTCCGCGAAGCGTTGGGATTTTTCATGGACATTGCCCGGATTGGCAATAAATATCTCACCGACAAAGAGCCATGGAAAGTATTTAAAGAAAACCCGGAAGCCGTGAAAGGCATTCTGAACAACGTGTTGCAGATCTCTGCAAACATGGCCATCCTTTCTGAAATATTCCTGCCGTTCACGGCGACAAAGTTGAAATCGATGTTGAACATGAACGAAGCTTCTTGGGATGATATCGGCAAAGCGTTGTTGAATGAAGGATTGCAATTGAACCAACCGGAATTACTTTTTGAAAAAATTGATGATGCCGATATACAGAAACAGCTGGATAAGCTCGAGGCATCGAAGATTGCGAATAAAGCTTCAAATGTCAGCTACGAGCAGGTGAAGCCGGATATTTCGTTCGACGACTTTTCAAAAATAGATTTACGCGTTGGAAAAATTCTTGAAGCTGAAAAAGTTGCCAAGACAAAAAAACTCATGAAGCTGAGTGTTGACATGGGTTTTGAAACACGCACCATTGTATCGGGTGTTGCTGAATATTTTACACCAGAGCAGATGATCGGAAAGAAAGTCGTTGTGGTAGCCAATCTCGGCAAGCGCGACATCAAAGGCGTGGAGTCGAACGGAATGATTCTCTTTGCCGAAAATTCCGATGGCACGCTGATGATGGTGAATCCGAGTGATGAAGCCATGTGCGGTGGAATGGTTAAGTGAACATCGAACACTGAACAAGGAACAAGAAAGGCAGAAGGAACACCGAACACTGAACAAGGAACAAGGAAGGCAGGAGGAAGAAGGAAATACAAAAATCTGAACATCAATCTTTGTTCAGAGTCCAAAACACAGTCTATGGTTTTCACTTCGAATTTCACACTTCCTTGTTCAGTGTTTATAAGACGTTCTTTTGCATTTACTTCGAAATTTCATCCTTCCTTGTTCAGTGTTCGATGTTCTACAGGGGATTTCACTTCAAATTTCTCATTTCCTTGTTCGGTGTTCATTGTTCATAGGGGGTTTTTAACCAATGTTTGAAAAAAAGCCGTGTTTTTTATCGGTTTGTTTCTGATTTATTTTACTTTTGACAAATAATTCAGAATAAAACAGTATCAATCACATGAGAACTGATTTCGACGCTCGTGCCAATTACGAGAACAGCAAAAAGGAAGTCGGGTATGTACCTCGTCGCGAGGCCACACAAGCCACTTACGACTCCATCGGCTTTATGTCGGGCCTTGAAGTGCATCAGCAATTGCTGACGGAAAAGAAACTTTTCTGCAACTGCCCTGCCGGCAAATTCAATCACAGCGATGTTTACGATGCAGAAGTCATTCGTCATATGCGCCCTACACTGAGTGAGCTTGGCGAGTATGACGGAACCGCGCTGATGGAATTCAAAACCCGCAAGGAAATAGTTTACCGCGTTAAAAACGAAACTACCTGCACGTATGAAGTGGACGACACACCGCCGTTCCCCATCAATCGTCAGGCGCTGGATATTGCAATCAGAATCTCACTTTTATCGAAACTGAACATTGTAGGCGAAGTGCATATTACCCGCAAGCAGTATCTCGACGGCAGCATCCCGACAGGGTTTCAGCGCACCGCCATCATTGGTGTTGAGGGCGAACTTGCGATGAAAGATAAAAAAATTCGACTGATTCAACTCAGCATCGAAGAAGACAGCTGCCGCGAAATCAGCGATATTGGCCACACCCGCGTTTATAAAACCGATCGTCTTGGAATGCCGCTGATCGAAACAGTGACTTATCCGGACATGAAAAATCCGGACGAAGTAAAAGAAGTCTGTGATTATATTCGTTTTCTGAATCGTAGTACAGGACTTGTCCGCACAGGCATCGGCGCCGGCCGCGAAGACGTGAATGTAAGCTGCAAAGGCGGAACCCGCATCGAAATCAAAGGCGTGGCTCACACCAAATGGATTCCTGAACTCACACATGTCGAGTGCTTCCGCCAATGGGCATTGCTGAAGGTGCGTGAAAAACTGCAGAAGAAAATCGGCACTGCTGCCAATTGGAAAATGCGTCATGAATTTCTCGATTACGACATGTTCGAAATCACATTCGAACCGCTGAAAATCGCACGTGATGCGGGCCACAAAATTGTCGCGGTTAATCTTCCGGGCTTCCGTGGCATTCTGAGCCATTTCACCCAGCCGACCAAAATGTTCGCCAATGAAATTTCGGATCGTCTGAAAGTGATTGCCTGTCTCGAAAAACCGAATATGCTGCATACGGAGCAATTCGACAATATAATTACAGCTGTTGATCTGGAAATCATCGCCCCTATGCTCGATGCACGCGACGACGATGCACAGATTATTTTCTGGGGACCTGAAGCCGACATCAAAACAGCTCTCGAAGTCATCGAGGAGCGTTGCCGTATGGCTTTTGAAGGCATTCCCAACGAAACACGCAAGAGCTTCGAAGACGGCTCAACCATTTTCGAACGCGTGCTGCCAGGTGCCGACCGTATGTATCCAGACACCGACAGCGCTCCGATTCCGCTCACCGACAAGCAGATCGAAGATCTCCGCAAAGACCTACCGACTGAAGTGAGTGAACGCTACACCCAATTGAAAAAATGGGGCGTTGCCGAAAGTACGTATTACTACCTCTTCACAAATAATCTGTATCCGGCCATAGAAGCCATCAGCAAGAATACCGACACCGATCCGAAATGGGTTGGCAATTTCATCGGTCACCGCCTGAAATGGGTGGAAGGACATTTTGAAAAAGGCGCCGGTTTCAGCATCAACAATATTGAAAGCATGATTCAATATCTGAAGAAAAATCACATGGATCTGCGTTATGCATACAACATGCTGCCCGTGGTTTATCAGTATCCGAAAATGGATTTTGATTCTGTGCTGATCAGTTTGAAATTCAAAGCGCTGAAATCCGATGAAATAACCGAAAAGATCAGTTTCCTGAATGAAAAGTTTGGAACGGTTTGTCACACCGACACACCCGAAAACCGCACCAACTGGATCATGGGAGAGCTGCAGCGCATAGCCCGCGGCAACATGAGTCTGACCGAATTACACACAATCGTTAAACAGAAAATTTCAAAATAATGAGCGAAGATTTTTTCCAGGGATATAAGGGCCATGCGCTCGAACTGCTGAAGAAATATCAGGTCCGTGTTTGGGGTCAGGCCGAAGTGGAAACCACCCGCGGCAATTTTCAGGGCACCGTGCTGCCACGTTCCGAAAACGACGATGACAAACACATTGTGTTGAAAATCATCACCGGCTATAACGTTGGTGTTGACACCACCACCATTCTGAACATGAAGGAGACCGGCTACAAAAAAGCCAATTATAAAATTCCTGAAAAGCAATTTCCGGTTACTCCCGGTTTACCGAAGGTAAAACTGCTCGGAACCGGCGGTACCATTGCTTCACGTCTCGACTACCGCACCGGAGCTGTGATTCCGGCGTTCACTCCGGGAGAATTATATGGCGCTGTTCCCGAACTGGCCGATATCTGCAACCTCACCACCGATAAGCTCTTTGCGGTTTTCAGCGAAAACATGGGACCGGAGCAGTATAAAAAACTGGCCATTGCCATTGGCGAAGAAATTGAAAAAGGAATTGATGGTATTGTGATCGGTCACGGAACCGACACACTCTCACATACCGCAGCTGCATTAACTTTTATGGTGCAGAATTCACCAGTACCCATCGTACTCGTAGGCTCACAGCGCTCTTCGGACCGACCAAGTTCCGATGCCGCACTCAATCTGATGCATTCAATGACCGCTGCTGGTCATGGCGATATTGCCGAAGTAATGGTGTGTATGTTCGGACCAACATCGGACGAATATGGATTCCTCCACCGTGGTACGCGCGTTCGCAAAATGCACTCGTCGTATCGCTCTACATTCCGCACCCTGAGCGATGTTCCGCTTGCCACCATTACACGCAAAGGCGTTGTTCCGATCAAACAGAATTACAATCCGCGTCGCAAAGACCGCAAAGTCAATATCTATCCGTATTTCGAAGAGAAGGTTGCCATCGTCTATTATTATCCGAACATGATGCCCGACATTATCGACAGTCTGGTTGACAATGGCTACCGCGGAATCATCATTGCCGGAACCGGATTGGGACACATCAACAAACCGCTGTATCCCGCCATTGAACGCGCGCACGCAAAGGGCGTACATATGTTCATGGCCGTTCAAACGATGTATGGATATTGCCATATGTTTGTGTATGACACCGGTCGCGACCTGATGGCAAAAGGCATTGTTCCTGCCGGCAACATGTTGCCCGAAACTGCTTACATCAAACTGGGCTGGGTACTTGGTCAGACCGACGATCCCGAAGAAGTGAAGCGACTGATGCTGACACCCATCAACGATGAAATCACCGAGCGAGAGCCATACAACGGGTATCTTGTTTTGCAGGGCGGCGTGAAAGAGGTGGACGATTTTGTGAAAGCATTCCACAAGTAATAGTTATTGGTTAATAGTGAATGGTTATTGGTGAGTGGTCCGTTGTGAGTTATGCTTCGCAAAGGTGGAAATGCGCGACTGCGATTGACAAAATAATTGAGTGGTGCACATCGATACAAAAAAACTTTTGACTAATTGTTTTTTTGAAAATCAACAAAAGAATTAAAATTGATTCCCGGTCGTTTATGATATTTAGCTTCAATGACACAGCCGGGATCACATTCAACTCAACAGACTTTTCTTTTGTTGGTTTTCGCTGTCTCCTTCCTTGCACGCTGCCCCCTTCCTTGTCCGCTGCGAAGCTGGTGGAGATACGTTTGAAGACAGCTGTTTTCCAGGTCGTCATTTCAAACACTCAGGATGACAGCTGGCGCGGATACTTCGCTAGCCACTCAAGGAAAAGTGCTACAGGAGCGAATTCCGATAGCTATCGGAACAGGATGATAGCGGCTTTAAGTTCTACCCACTATACTCGTAAGCTTTGGAAACAGAATTAGTCATCATTTGTGTCGTATCTTTTTTCGCTGGCTTCATCGATTCGATTGCCGGTGGTGGCGGGCTGATACAAACGCCGGCGATTTTGTTTTTATTTCCTCAGTATCCGATTGCCACATTGCTGGGAACCACCAAAATTCCATCCTTTTCCGGTACAGCGTTGGCGACGTATCAGTTTTCGAAAAAAGCAACCATCAATCCTAAACTTTTTTTGTTTCTTGTTCCCGCCGCATTTGCCGGATCGGCTCTGGGAGCGTGGTGCATCACCATCATTGAAGACGATTTCATCAAACCGGTCATTCTTGCATTATTGGTGATTGCTGCCATTTATACTTTTCTGAAAAAAGATCTCGGATCGGTAAAAACCAAAGACGTTGAATTGAAAAAACAAATTGTGGCAGGTGTTCTTTTCGGCTTCATCATTGGGTTCTACGATGGAATGATTGGTCCCGGCACCGGATCGTTTTTTATTTTGTGTTTCATTTTCTTTATGGGATTCGATTTCATTGCAGCGAGTGCCAATGCAAAAATGTTGAATCTGGCCACCAATCTGAGCGCCATAGGCCTGTTTGCTGCCACCAACAATATCATTTACCGCTTAGCCATTCCCATGGCCATCTGCAATATGGGCGGTGCATACCTGGGCTCGAAGCTGGCCCTGCTGAAAGGCAATCGTTTTATCCGCATTTTCTTTCTGCTGGTGGTTACGGCAACCATTGTGCGGTTTGCGTTTGAGGTGTTTTGAAAATGATTTTCAGTAATTATACAAGCTAAATCATCTACAGGAAACATTATTGACTTTTCAACCGGTTTCTGAAATTATTCTTAATTTTGAAAAACAAAAAAGTTGCATTTGTAACTTGATTTCAGCTTTTAATGAAAACTCAAAAACATATAATCTAATTTATTCACCTGGCAAAAAGCACGGAGGTTTTTAAAATGAGTGTAGAAATAATAGATGGTTTTAAGTTTTTAATTGGGACAAAAAATTCCAAAAAATTGATAATTGAGTCCGAAAGGCTTGAAAAATGCATTGAATATATTGAAAGTGGAAAAATATCACACATTTCCATAAACTCATTCATGGGTTATAAGCTGCCGGATATTTCGTTTATAAACAGAATTAAGGACAAAATTGAAGGGCTTCATATTCCTGAAACCAAATACGATATTCAAGAAATAAACTCTTTGCACAATTTAAAAAAGTTAGGATTTGCTGACAACGGAAAGAATATTATTGATTTGAGCAATTTTCCGGAATTAACAAGTTTAGCCTGCGATTATTCTAAAAGACTCATTCATTTGGAATCCTGCGCAAAACTGATGCATTTATCATTAACAGGTTATAAACCGTCATGTCGCAGTCTAATTGAATTGCCGGAACTACCAAATATAGAGGGCATCTCTTTGTATAAATCAAATATTGCAACACTCAACGGTATCGAAAAATTTCAACGCCTATCAGAACTGGAACTTTATGGTCTTTCCAAACTTGAAAAAATTGAGAGTCTGATCAGTCTTAAAGAGAGCCTGACTCAAATAGAAATCGAAAACTGTAAAAAAATATCTGATTACTATTTTCTCGGTGAGTTGAAAAAGCTGCAGACATTAAGAATATCTGATTCCGGGCAAATAGAAAATCTTTCCTTTATCCGAAAAATGACAAATCTTAAATTTCTGAGTTTTGTTGGCACCAATATTCTGGATGGGGATATCAGTCATTGCCTGCATTTGGATTATGTCGGCTTTGATAATAAGCGTCATTACTCTCATAAAATGAAAATGTTAAAGTAAAAATAACATGAAAAAACTCATAATATTATTTTTCTTGAATGCGCTTTGCTATGCTATCAGCGCCCAAACCAACGACTTCGAATACAGCTATAATTACAACGGCTACCATTGTACGATTTGCGTTTGAGGTGTTTTGAAAAAAGTATTATTTTTGACAAACACGAAATTCATATGAAAGTTTTTCTGATTGGAATTGTAAGCTTTTTATCACTTTTCTGCAGTGCCCAAAATGACATTTATGAATGGGGCGAAGGGCTGACAAGCTACAAAGGTCGGTTTGATACTGCGAAGTATTCGTATGGGCAACTCGATAGCATTCATCGTTACTTGTTCAATTGGCCCAGCGATATTTCGGGCACATGCAGCATTTGGAAAATTGAGCAGATGGATTCTGTTTCAACAGAAAAAATCGATGCGTTTTATACTGACCGAATGAATTTATACGACAACATTTCAGTACCCAGCACTGAATTCTGGGACAGTCTTATTATTTACCGAAAAAAAGAACTTTCAGACATCTATATTGCCAGCAGGGAATACCTCATCGGATTTGTAAATCCATCCTCTTTATTAAACCTGGACTATCTTGATTGCCGGAAATATTCAATCGCAATGAATGGCGGTGAGGAAGAATTGCTTGCCGGGTGGGATGATCTGATTGATGAAATGAAAAAGAAAAACGGCTATCCGGAACAATTAGAAGCTAGATATCAGAAAAAACTAGAGTCTCCATTCAAATTAAAATACGCACGACTTGAACTAATGAAATATGGCTGGTGGAATTGTCGGAATCAGTATATCTACTACCACGAAGACTATTATCGTATTGAAGAAGAATTTGAAAAATTGTTTATCAGTGTTGAACGCTTCGATGAAGAATAAAGGCATTTTCTTTTTTTGAGGTGCTGAAATTAATTGATGTAACGTAAAGCTTTTGCTGCGCACCCAACATTTTGGCGCGGAGTTTATCCCGCTGTCTCCTTCGATACTTCGCAAGCTATTTCGCAAAAAGCGCTACAGGAGAGAATTCCGATGGCTATCGGAACAGGATGACAGTGGCGGGGCTAAAATGTCGATGAACACCCATGTTTGAATATAAAAGCCTATTGCTTTTTCGGTATTAGAATTCGAATTAACTCGTGCTAATGTGTGTTTAATAATTTCATTGGCACCTCAAAAAAAGATATGGCCAGAATAAACCGATATAAGTTGTCTGAATTTCTTGTTTTTTTGAACAACATATAGCGTGAAATCATATATACTTTTCTATATGTGTTTTTCTTTGTTTTATCGATGGTATGTTAAAGCATTTACGGTTTTTAACACATATTAAAAATATTTCATACATTTGCTTAACTCAAAAAAAGAAATCAACATGAAATCAATGTCTAAAATCACAGTTCTTTTAATCATGGTCGCTTTTGTAGCGGTATCATGCGGAAAATACGAAGAAGGTCCAAAAATCAGTCTTGCATCGAAAAACGCCCGATTGATAAACACCTGGAAAATTGACGAAGTGTTTAAAAACGGTGCGGCCCAAACGGTGACTGCAGATGAAAAAGATGATTATTATGAAGTGAAAAAAGATGGTGTTTTGAGCGTAACCTTTGTTTCAAGCGGTTACACAATGACTTATGCCGGAACATGGGAATTCACTGCCGATAATGCCAATCTGCGCCTTGCTTACACCGGTTCTTTGCTTGGAATTCCTTTCTCTTCGGACGAAGAATACAGCATTCTGAGACTGACCTCCGACGAGCTCTGGCTCGAGCAGGTAGAAGGCAGCAACACCTATGAGTATCATTACATTTCGAAATAAAATATTCCGGGGGGATCCTGGAAAAGATAAATAAAAACCAAAAACAACTTTTATGAAATCAATGACGAAAATTCTGATGGCTATTGTAGCCCTTTCATTTGTGGTGACTTCTTGTGGTAAATACGAAGAAGGTCCAAAAATCAGTCTTGCTTCAAAAGAAGGACGCGTTATCAATGTGTGGTCACTCGATGCCCAATTTGAAAATGGTGTTGAACAAACACTGACTGCTGAAGACAAAGACGATTATATCGAATTTATGAAAGACGGTAAAGCGGTAATTTCATGGGTTTACAGTGGAACCACTACCGACATCGATGCTACCTGGGAACTGTCAGACGACAACGAAGAACTGATCATGTACATGACCTATGAAATGCTCGGCACAACCTATACCGACACCACCGAAAGCACCATTCTCCGACTGAAATCAAACGAAATGTGGCTCGAGGAGGTTGATGGAAGTTATACAACCGAATATCATTACATCACAAAAGAATAGCAAGCAATAAGCTTGAAAATAAAAACCTGCCCCAAAGGCGGGTTTTTTTGTTTTATGGTTTTGCTGATTTTTTGTGCCGTATTTATTGAATTTGCTTAAACATCAAATAAGTCTTTCAAAAGCTCACAGAGGATGTCTCAGAAAATCTCTTCTTCAAAAACAATATTCCATCGTCCGAATGCGACGTAGGAGCGAGAGGATATGGAATCGTTGTTTTTGAAGCTTTTACGACGATTCCATATCCGCCAGCCGGCGGACGATGGAATATCGTAACGATTTATAATTTTGAGACATCCTCCAGATGTCCGTGATTCTTCTGGCAAAACATCGTAATATTCAAGTGACAAATTAATATTTACCACGCGAAAATTTGCAGAAATTTTGTTTTTATTAAATTCGCAACAAAAAGCATGAAGAAAATCGCCATAGTTTTATCGGGATGCGGAGTGTTCGACGGAACCGAAATACACGAAGCCACCATGAGTATGCTGGCTGTCGACCAGCAGGGAGCGCAATATGAGCTGTTTGCGCCGGATATTAATCAGGCCCACGTGATCAATCATCTCACCGGAAAACCTGGCGAAGAAATTCGCAATGTGCTTGTTGAATCGGCCCGCATTGCACGAGGAAAAATCAGAAACCTGAAAGATTTCAACCCGGCAGAATTCGACGCACTGCTTTTTCCGGGCGGATCTGGCGCAGTCAGGAATCTGAGTGATTATGCATTCAAAGGAGTAGAAATGAGCGTGAATTCAGATGTTGAGAAAGCAATAAAATCGATGCATGCTGCTGGCAAACCCATCGGGGCTTTATGTATTGCACCAGTGTTGCTTGCAAAAGTGATTGGCGGATGCAACGTGACCATAGGCAACGACAAAGATACCGCTTCACATATTGAAAAAATGAGCGCCCACCACAGCAGCACCAACGCCACTGGAATTGTGATTGATGAAAAGAACAAACTGGTCACCACACCCTGCTATATGCTTGGCACCCGAATTTCGGAGATTTACGAAGGAACCGGAAAAGTTGTTACGGCGCTGTTGAAAATGATGTAGCCCTAACTTCCTCGAGTGCTTCCTGAATTACGTTCCAGCACTTTTCTGCGCTTTCTGTCCATGAAAAAGCCATGGCTCTTTTCATCCCTTTTTCGCAAAGAGAAATTCGCAGGTTTTCGTCGTCAGTCAGTTTTTTCATTGCATTTGCAATTTCTCCAACATCATGCGGATTGGCAAGCAGAGCCGAACCCCCTGCTACTTCAGGAATGGACGAAACATCGGAGGCAACTACCGGGACACAGGAGGCAAACGCCTCTATCACAGGAACACCAAAACCTTCAAAGACTGACATATAGAGCAGCGCAAATGCCGAGCCCAGGGCTTCCCCAAGTGCCTTATTATCGAGATATCCGGTAAAAACAATGTCTTTTCTATACGGGTTGCTGCTGAGAATATTTCCAAGGTTTTTATTGACAAAGAGTTCCCGCCCACTCACTACAAGCGGATAATCACAATTCGTTTGTTTTCGGAAAAGGGTGTATGCCTCGATTGTTTTTGCCAGATTTTTCCGGGGATGAATGGATCCCAAAACAAAAAAATATGGTTTACCGCTTGTCAACTTAAATCTTGTTTCGGAAATGACCCATGAGTTTAATGGCGCAAAGTGGCTGGCAACGCCATTGTAAACAACATGAATTTTATTCTCCGGCGTTTTGTATTGCTCAATTATGTCATTCCGGCTGAAATCCGAAACCGTAATTACCTTGATGGCCTTGCTAATAAACCGGGACGTTTTTGTATTGTAATACGAACTGTATGTTAGCGGCAGGTCGTAGGGATAATGCACAAAATTCAGATCATGGATTGCTGTAATCGTTGGACAGTGCGCTTTCAGGGAGTTGATATTGTCCGCCGAAATAAAAATATCAGCTTTGATTTTCTTTAGCTTCATTGGCACAGACCACTCATACCAAAAGTAATAAAGTCTTGGGTGCCTGGCCGGAGGAAATAAAAAATGGATTTTCACGTTTTCAGGCAAATCAATACCAAGTCGGGGTTTGCGGTCGAAAAACCAATGGAATTCAGCTTCGGGATGAAGTCGGCTAAGCTCAGTCGCAATGTTCATTTCGAAGCGACCGATGCCCTCCATACGACCCGGAATCCAGTGGCGGGTGTTGATGGCAATAACCGGTTTTCGCTCCGTAAGATTCATTTTGATTAATTTAGCTGCAAATTTGCGCTTTTTTTGTCAATTTCCCTAATGCAGAAAAAATTCATCATAAATCTGTTTTTCCTCATCGGCATCAACCTGCTGGTGAAACCATTCTGGATTTTCGGCATTGACCGGACTGTTCAGAATGCAGTGGGAGCTGCAGATTACGGGCTGTATTTCGCCGTAATGAATTTTTCGTTCCTGTTCGGATTCATGCTCGATTTTGGCCTGACCGGTTTCAATAACCGCAGTGTAGCTCAGCATGAACATATGGCCGGCAAATATACCGGGAGCATTCTTGGAATGAAATCGGCGCTGGCATTGCTTTATGCGCTCATTTCATTTGTTGCTGCATTCCTGATTGGCTACGACACCATCCATTTCAAATTGCTGATCTGGCTCGGAATAAACCAAATTCTTTCGTCATTCATTCTGTTTCTGCGGTCCAATATTTCAGGTATGCAGATGTTCAAAACCGACAGCCTTTTGTCGGTGCTTGACCGCCTGCTCATGATCGTTTTCTTTTCTGTTTTGCTGTGGGGAAATGTTTTTGACGTAAGCATCGACATATTTTATTTTGCAGCATTTCAGACCCTCTCCTACCTCATCACTTTTCTGATTGCATTGTTCATCGTTCTGCGAAAGGTAAAGCTGTCGAAAATCAAGTGGAGCAACAAGTTGAATATTGTTCTATTCAGACAGAGTCTGCCGTTCGCTGTGTTGAATTTTCTGATGCTTTTCTACTACCGGGTCGATTCCGTTATGATTGAGCGACTGCTGCCACAAGGCTCATTACATGCAGGGATCTACGCTTCGGCCTATCGTATTCTTGATGCATTCGGTATGTTTTCTTATTTGTTTTCTGTTATTCTTCTGCCATTTTTCAGCCGATTGATGTCCAAAAAGCAGGATGTAGGGCCATTTCTGCAGCTATCGGCCATTTTGCTTCTGAGCTCGGCCATGATGGTGTCGGCTGTTTCTTTGTTCAATGCCGACCTGATTATGAACTGGCTGTATACCGAACATGTGACTGAATCGGCGCGGGTGCTGCAAATACTCATGTTCACTTTTATTCCGGTTTCGTCGGTCTATATTTTTGGAACATTGCTCACGGCCTGGGGAAGCATGAAAAAGCTGAATATCATCGCGCTTTTGGGCGTGGTCCTGAATATCGGACTCAATCTGATTCTCATCCCGCGCTTTCTTGAAACCGGTGCAGCCTGGTCGGCCCTCATCACACAATCATTGGTAGCCATTTCGCAAATTGTGCTGGCTTTTATTATTGTAAAACCTTCCGGCCTGAGCAGAACCATCACGCTGCTTATCATATTTGCGCTGGTGATATTCCCGACAGCATGGATTACCGGTACTGCGCAAATGCAGGCCGGCATTGCCATTATAATTATTGCAGCTGTGTGGATACTATTTCTGCTGGTTAACACGTTACTGATGTTCCGAAGGAACAAACTCACCATAAGCGACCTTCTTTCATGGAGAAAAAACTAAATCTGGGCTGCGGCCACGACATCCGGCAAGGATGGATTAACCTTGATATTGCGCCCATTGAGGGCGTGGATGTAGTGCACGACATCAATAAACTGCCGTTGCCATTTGATAACGAGAGCATGGATTTTATCCTTTGCCAGGATATTTTTGAGCATATTGAATACATTCCATTGCTTCAGGAGTTGCACCGCATTCTGAAGCCGGGCGGCGTTGTTGAAATCCGGGTTCCGCATTTCAGTTCAAGATTCAATTTCATTGATCCGACCCACAAAAAAATGTTTTCCATTCAGACCTTTGATTTTTTCACACAGCACGCGCCATTCGAAAGATCATACTATTTCCCGTTTCATTTTGAAAAAGCCGTTTACCGAAAAATTGCCTTTTCGAAAAGCTGGGTGTTTTTCATTAATTTTCTGATTGAACCATTGGTGAATTGCGGCCAGCGCATGCGCACATTCTACGAAGCATCATTTCTCTCCAGACTTTTTCCGTGTGCGAACATCATTGTACGTTTAAAGAAATAAACCCAACACAATAAATTCGAAACATTACCTTTGCATTGTCAATTATCAGCCCCATGAAAGAAAGCACCACCCCGAAAGAACTGACATTTGAAAACACAAACTTTCTGTTTTTCCTTTTCAAATGGAGAAAACTGCTCATCATCATTTGTATTGCAGCGGTTGTAATTTCAGCCGGAATATCGCTGTTGATCAAGAACAAATATGTGTCAACAGTTGTAATTTTCCCGACCTCCACCAATGCAGTTTCAAAAGCGCTGATATCAAGTCAGTATGGAGCAAAGGAAGATATCATGGCGTTTGGTGAAGATGAAGACGCAGAGCAGATGCTTCAGATTCTCAATTCAAATGAAATTCGTCAGCGAATTATTCAAAAGTTCGACCTGCTGAAACATTATGACATTGATCCGGAATCAAAATTCAGGAACACCCGTTTGTACGAAACTTACAACGAAAACATTTCCTTCAACAGAACCGAGTATATGGCCGTTGAAATCAAGGTGGTTGATGAGAATCCGCAGATGGCAGCCGACATTGCCAATGAAATTGCAAACCTGTATGATACGGTAAAAAATAATCTGCAGAAGCAACGCTCATACGAAGGTTTTAAAATTGTTGAAGGAGCCTATACCGAATTGGAAAAAGACATTGAAACAAAAGAAGATTCATTGTCAATCCTCCGCAGCAAAGGTGTTCAGGATTACGAATCGCAAGCCGAACGTTTGTATGAAGGTCTTGCGCGTGAGATTGGGAGCGGAAATCAGCGTGCTGTGAATCAGATTCAGGAACGTCTTGACACCCTTGCAAAATACGGCTCTGCCTACGTTTCGCTGCGCGACGGGCTTGAGCACGACAAAAAACAACTCAGTGATTTGAAGGGTAAATACGAAGAAGCAAAGGTAGATGCAGAATCTTCTCTTCCACAAAAATTTGTTGTTGACTACGCATTCAAAGCTGAGAAAAAATCATATCCAGTTCGCTGGCTCATTGTTGTTATTTCGACATTTGCCACATTGCTCACTTCAATCATTCTGATTATTCTGTACGAAAATTTCAGAAAATTCAAACAGCTTACAGCCGTAGAATAATCAGAACTCAATGAACACCGGCCTCGCAAAAAACTTTCTAACTTCGAAAACCGAACGATGGATTCTGGCTCTGTCATTTATTTTCCTATTGACAAATCTGGCAGCCATTGTTTTTAAAGAAAATTATTTTCTTGCACTTCTGCCTGTTTTTCTTGGTCTGGTTTATCTGTATTTTTTTTCCGTCGAAACAATTTTCCTGATCATTGCATTCACATCACCGCTGGCAATCAATCTCAGCGACTGGGATGCGAGACTTGCCGTGAGTCTTCCAACAGAGCCATTACTTGCCGGCCTGCTGTTGATATTTCTTTTGAAATCGCTCTATGAATTTAATAACTGGAAAGCCTTTCTGCGAAATCCAATCACTATTGCCTTCCTGTTTTATTTTGTGTGGCTCGCCTTCAGCAGCCTCACAAGCCAGATGCCAGTGATATCCTGGAAATATTTTGCCTCACATCTCTGGCTCATAGTGCCCATGTATTTTTTTGGAACACGGCTTTTTTTCATCAAAGAAAACACGCAACGCAACTTTATTATCGTTCAGTTTATTGCCCTCACTTTTGTTGCAATATACACCCTTGTGCGGCATGCCGGCTACAATTTCGGCGACGACGAAAGTCATTGGGTGATGCAGCCTTTTTATAAGGACCATGCCATTTACGGCTCTGCCATTGCAATGTTTATTCCGGTTATGTTTTTCATGGCGACAGAAAAGAAATACAATTTCACGCAGAAGTTTTTCATAATGGCTTCTATTGTTGTACTGGTGCTGGCGCTGCTGTTTTCCTACAGCCGTGCTGCGTGGATGGGCTTTGCTATTGCGGCCGGCATTGGCGTTGTTGTGTTGTTCCGGATTAAATTCAAAGTCATTATTGTTGCATTATTAACGTTGCTGCTGGCCGGATTTTTCTTTCAGACACAGATCATGCATCGGCTCGAAAAAAACAAGCAGGACTCATCGGAAGACATTGTAGAAAACATTGAATCGATGAGTAATATATCGACCGATGCGAGCAATCTGGAGCGCATCAATCGCTGGAATTGCGCATTGCGAATGGCCGCCGATCATCCTCTTACAGGCACAGGCCCTGGCACTTATCAGTTTTTGTATGCCCCTTATCAGTTTTCGTACGAAAAAACAATAATCAGCACCAACGCAGGAACCCTTGGAAATGCGCACTCTGAATTTCTTGGAGCGCTGGCTGAGACTGGAATTCCAGGCATGCTGATTATGATTTTTCTGGTGTTTTCAATCTTTTATATTGGCTTTGTTACCTACACAAAACTTCGGGTTATTGATCGAAGCAAAGCCAGATTTATTCTGGGTTTGCTACTGGGTTTGGTCACCTATTTTGTGCATGGTTTTCTGAATAATTTTCTTGATTCCGATAAAATCGCCATTCCGGTCTGGGGCTTTGTTGCTATTATTGTGGCCAATAGACTTGCACTGGAAAACAAGAAAGTCGAAGACCACTCTGCAAACTAAAAGAGGAAGTCTCAAAATAACTACTTCTTCAAAAACAATATTCCATCGTCCGAATGCGACGTAGGAGCGTAAGGATATGGAATCGTTGTTTTTGAAGCAGCTACGACGATTCCATATCCGCCTATCGGCGGACGATGGAATATCGTAACGATTAATAATTTTAAGGCATCCTCATGCCATGTTGCGAGGCATAAAAAAACCCGGTCTTTCCGGGTTTCAATATTTAAAGATTTCTATTTCAATTTTTCAAAGATTTCCGGCAAGCGTTTAATCATGGCCAGTTCTTTCATTTTGTCAACGGCATCGCGAACCGGACTGCCGAAATAGGTTTTTCCACCTTCGATTGATTTGGCAACGCCGGATTGTCCGAGAACAACCGCGCCTTTTCCAATAACAAGGTCTTTCTGAACACCCACCTGACCCCAGAGAATCACGTCGTCTTCGAGTTTCACAACGCCGGCAATTCCTACCTGAGATGAAATCAAACAATTACGGCCGATAATGGTGTCGTGTCCGACCTGAATATGATTGTCGAGTTTCGATCCCCATCCAACGGTAGTGTCACCGGAAACGCCACGATCGACTGTGCAGCAGGAGCCAATTTCAACATTGTCTTCAATTACAACGCGACCACAACCTTCCAGTTTGTCGTAGAAATCCGGTCTGCGTTTAAAATAAAAAGCTTCGCCACCAATCACGGTACCGCTGTTTATAATCACATTGTCGCCAATGACCGTATCTGCATGAATTGTAGCATTGGCCATAATGATGCAATTGCGGCCGATTTTAACATTATGTCCAACAAAAACCAGAGGCTCAATGATGGTGCCTTCACCAATTTCGGCACTTGGGCTAATGGAAGACTGTGAAGGAATAAAGGGTTTGAAGTGCCTGGCAAGCTTCACATAATCGCGGAACGGATCGTCCGAAATAATGAGGGCTTTCCCTGCAGGAGCTTCTACGTCTTTGTTAATAATCACTGTTGTGGCTGCAGATTCCAGCACCTTCGTATAATACTTCGGATGATCAACAAAAGAAAGATCTCCTGGTTCAACGCTGTGAATTTCATTCAATCCTGTGACAATAAAATCGGGAGAGCCCTTCATCTGAACCGTTTTGGCACCGATGATGTCAACCATTTGCTGTAAAGTGTAGTTTTTGGAGAATTTCATGGAACAGTAGTTACTGGTTATTCTTTCACACGTTCGGAATATTCTCCGGTACGGGTATCGACTTTAATTTTATCGCCTGTGTTAACAAAAAGAGGAATTCCAATGCTGGCACCTGTTTCCAAAGTTGCCCGCTTCAGAGAATTCGTTGCCGTATCGCCTTTCACACCAGGCTCGCTGTATGTGATTTCAAGCGCTACAAATGGAGGCAGTTCGCAGCTGAGCGGAGATTCGGTATCGGCATGAAAAACAACTTCGACGGCCTGACCTTCTTTCAAAAACTGGGGAGCATTGATGAGTTCCTCCTCAAGAGAAAACTGCTCATAGGTTTCCTGATGCATGAAAAAATAGGTCTTATCCTCTTTGTACAAATACTGATAAGGCCTGCGTTCGACTCTTTGAATTTCAATCTTGAAGCCCGAAGGGAACGTGTTTGGAATCACACGGCCAGTGGTAAGGCTTTTCAGGCGGGTACGCACAAAAGCTGCACCTTTTCCAGGTTTAACATGCTGAAATTCAATAACAACATACAAGTCGTTGTTGAAAGAAATACAAAGTCCGTTTTTAATATCTGCCGTTGTTGCCATTGATAATTTTTTGCAGCTGCAAAATTACACATTTTGCTCATTGGTCAAACACTCTTTCAGATATTAACCTGATTATTCGACTCCTGCCGTTTTTTTGGAAAAAGAAATATTTATTCAAGCTGCTACTGATTTTATGCAAAACGACATGTTCTGACATATGCTTTTTCGAATATATTTAACGTTTTATCATATATATCTGTGTTTTCATCTAAAATATGTAGAAGACCTTGATTTCTGAACATCAATGTCGTATATTTAAGAAATGTTTTTTTAAAGCCAGAAAGCATGATTTTAAGTTTACTCAACACTTCATTTTTTAACTTTTGGCTACCTGAAATATTTCACATTAGGGGGACTATACTTTTAGCTTCTAATGTTGTCAAAGATTCGTTAGTTTCACGCACCAGAAAGCTTTTTCAAGAAAAGACACCGGAATATGTTTTCGTTTCATCTCACACCTGAAACGCACAAAATATCGAGCCATGAAAAAATTTTACAAGATTATCGGGTTACGGTTTCAGTTTGGACGGCTACCGGCAAGATTGCCGGCATTGCTGTTCATAGTTGCAACTCTTCTTGCAGCTCCGGTATCGACCAGCGCCCAGTCAGGGCTGTGCGATCCGACTGTTCCGTTTTTCACAGTTGATCTAACGGCAAGTCCATCCGGGACATGGATTTCGCCAACTGTTGTACGCACCGACAATTGTTGCGGCACAACAAGTCCGGATCGATGTCTTGAATTTGAAATTACATTGAACACCGGGACCATTGCCATCAATTTCGATATTGCTTCAGGAGCTGTTCCTCCAGGGGCTATGTTTTATCAAATCGACTGCGGCCCTCCGGTACAGGTTGGAACACCCATCTGCTTAACTGGTCCCGGCCCGTACACACTCACCTTCTGTAAGCCGGGAAACAACCCAAACACCTATGCAATTATCGCTCTTCCTGAACCATCGGTTGGTCCTCCTGTTTATGCGAGCAGCACTTGTCCCGCCAGTATCTGGGTTGATGGACTGGTGCCAGGAACAATCACCTGGACCGATATCACCGGAGGAGGTCTGTACAATTCCTACCTCAGCTGCACCGGCTGTGCTTCGCCAATTGTTACTCCTGCCGCCGGACATCCGGCTTATGTCGATTATGTAGCCTGCGGAACCATTGCGGCAGGTGCATGTTCAGGATCTTCTACTTTCTGCGACACTGTGCGTGTGAATATGTTCGATCCAATTGAAGCAACTGTAAACCCAAATCCTGCCTTTTTCTGTCCTTCGGATCCTGGTGTTCAGCTCACAGGTTCACATACAGGCGGTTTCGGAACTGTTGTTTACAACTGGTATAATTCGTCATGGGTTTCAGTTGGAAGCGGCACAGGATATTTTGCAACCGCAGCAGGCACCTATTATCTTGTTGTAACTGATGATATGAGTGCAACATGCCCCGCTGACACTGTACCCGTCGTTGTTTCATTATACGTTCCCCCAATACTTATTTCTCCGAATTATGCCGGAATCTGCGAAGGAACCTCGGTGACATTGACAGCCACCGGAGCCGAAACATACGTCTGGGCACCAACTACCGGCCTTACTCCTTCAACCGGATCGGTTGTTATTGCAGCTCCTGCAGCAACCACTACCTATACTGTTACCGGCACCGACATACACGGATGTACGGGTTCCATGTCGGTTCTGATTGATATTTTTCCACTTCCTGTCATTGAAGCAGGCCCCGACCAGGAAATTTGCCTGGGTGAGTCAGCTCAGCTAAACGGCAGCGGCGCTTTCTCCTATGAGTGGACCCCGGCCGCAACGCTGAATAATCCAAATATTGCCAATCCGATTGCTACTACTGCAGTAACAACCACTTATTATCTTACCGGATATTCTATCGGAGGCAACCTAATATATAATGGTAACTTCGAATTGGGAAACACAGGATTTACAACTGACTATGTTTATGATCCTGATCTTGTCCCCGAAGGAAATTATTATATCACCAACAACCCCAATACCCATCACTCTAATTTCGCACCCTGTGCAGATCACTCAGTTGCCCCGGGAGCACAAATGATGGTTGTTAACGGCGCCCCAAATGCCAATGAGGAAGTCTGGTGTATGAATGTTGCCGTAGTACCGAATACGGATTATGCTTTTTCCACCTGGATTACGAGTGTACATCCCACCAATCCGGCCGTGCTGCAATTTTCTATCAACAGCGTGCTTCTTGGAAGCCCATTCACTGCAACAGCAACCACCTGCGACTGGCAGCAGTTTTATGAAATCTGGAACAGCGGCGCTACAAGCTCTGCTCAGATTTGCATCGTCAATCAGAACGTAATCCGCAATGGAAACGATTTTGCCATTGACGATATTGGCTTTGCTCCGCTTTGCTCCAATGTTGACTCAGTGACAGTAACTGTCAATCCCAATCCTGTTTTAACCGTCACTTCAACGGATCCTGATATTTGTGTTGGTGGAAGCACCACTCTGACTGTTACTTCAGATGTTCCGGGAACAACTTTTGTCTGGAGCAATGGTGCAACAACACCGTCCATTACCGTATCGCCTGTCACTACCACCACATACAGCGTTACAGGAACAGCCCTCGGCTGCACCGGCACCGCCAGTTTTCAGGTTGTTGTCAACCCGCTGCCGATAATAACAGTTGCAGCTTCCGACCCGAATATCTGCGTGGGTGAAAGCTCAACATTAACGGCTACAAGCGATATTCCCGGCAGTTCTTTCCTGTGGAGCACGGGCGCCAATACCGCCTCAATTACCGTTTCACCGATTGCGACCACTATTTATAATGTAACAGTTACCAGTCCTGAGGGATGCGTAACTACAGGAGCCGTAACAGTTACCGTTTTCCCGAATCCGGTGCTTACAGTTACTTCAAGCGACGGTGTTATTTGCTTCGGCGATCCATCGACCCTGACGGTTTCTTCAAATATTCCGGCCACTACATTTGCATGGAGCACCGGAGCAACTACTGCAAATATCACTGTTAATCCAGTAGCTACAACCACCTATTTTGTGACCGGGACTGCTGCCAATGGTTGTACAGGCACTGCAAGCATTCAGATTATTGTCAATCCATTGCCGGTTATTACTGTTGCTGCATCTGATCCCAATATTTGTGTAGGTGAAAGCTCGATACTTACAGCCACCAGTGACATTGCAGGAAGCTCATTCCTCTGGAGCACGGGTGCCGGCACCGCTTCAATCACTGTTTCGCCAGTAGCAACAACAACCTATAATGTCACTGTTACCAGTCCGGAAGGATGTGTAACTACAGGTTCTGTGTTGGTTACTGTATTTCCGAATCCAGTACTTACTGTCAATGCCAGCTCAAACGCAATCTGTTTCGGCGATCCAACCACAATTAATGTGACTTCAAATCTTCCCGGGACCACCTTTGCGTGGAGTTCCGGTGAAGTTACCGCCGCAATCACGGTTAGTCCTGTTGCAACAACTACATACTTTGTAACCGGAACCGCAGCCAACGGCTGTACGGGTACCGCAAGCATTCAGATTATTGTCAACCCGCTGCCGATTATAACTGCTGCAGCTTCCGATGCCAATATCTGTGTTGGCGAAAACTCTGTATTAACGGCTACAAGCGACATTGCCGGAAGCTCATTCCTCTGGAGCAACGGTGCAAACACAGCTTCAATCACTGTTTCACCTGTCGCAACCACCACATACAACGTGACCGTTACAAGTCCCGAAGGATGTGTAACCACTGGTTCTGTTTTAGTAAACGTATTTCCAAATCCTGTTCTGACAGTAAATGCAATGGACGGCATCATTTGTTTCGGCGATCCTTCAACCCTGACGGTTTCTTCGAATCTGCCCGCCACTTCATTTGTCTGGAGTACCGGAGCAACCACCACAAACATTACTGTTAATCCAACAGCAACCACCACCTATTTTGTGACCGGAACGGCAGCCAACGGCTGTACCGGAACGGCAAGCATTCAGGTTATTGTCAATCCGCTACCGGTAATCACAGTTGCCGCATCCGACGCTAATTTATGTGTTGGCGAAAGCTCTGTGTTGACAGCTACCAGCGATATTGCAGGCAGCACCTTCTTGTGGAGCAATGGCGGAAATACAGCTTCAATTACTGTATCACCTGTTGCAACGACCACATACAATGTCACAGTAACAAGCCCTGAAGGATGTATTACAACAGGATCTGTTTTGGTCACTGTTTTCCCGAATCCAGTACTTACTGTAAACGCAAGTTCAGGCACAATCTGTTTAGGAGAGTCTTCAACACTAAGCGTCGCTTCAAATCTTCCAGCCACAACCTTTGAGTGGAATACAGGTCAGACAACAACAAGTATAACTGTTAATCCTACTGCAACAACCACCTATTTTGTGACCGGGACTGCTGCCAATGGCTGTACAGGAACCGCAAGCATTGAGATAATCGTCAACCCGCTGCCGGTTATTACTGTAGCTACATCTGATGCAAACATTTGTGTGGGAGAAAGCTCTGTATTAACGACTACAAGCGACATTGCAGGAAGTTCATTCCTTTGGAGCAACGGTGTAAACACTGCTTCTATCACGGTTTCACCCGTTGCAACAACAACCTATAATGTTACTGTTACCAGCCCTGAAGGATGTGTAACCACGGGTTCTGTTTTAGTTACTGTATTCCCGAATCCGGTACTTGCAATCAGTGCAAGTTCAAGCGCCATCTGTTTCGGTGATCCGACAACAATAAACGTCACTTCCAATCTGCCCGGCACAACGTTCAGCTGGAGTTCAGGTCAAACCACGGCTGCCATTACGGTAAGCCCGGTGAGCACTACAACATACATCGTAACCGGTACAGCTGCCAACGGATGTACAGGTACAACCAGCATTGAGATCATTGTAAATCCGCTGCCGGTAATCACTGTTGCCACCTCTGACGCTAATATTTGTGTGGGTGAAAGCTCTGTATTGACCGCTTCAAGCGACATTGCAGGAAGTTCATATCTCTGGAGCAATGGAGCAAACACCGCTTCAATCACGGTTTCACCCGTTGCAACAACAACCTATAATGTTACAGTTACCAGCCCTGAAGGATGTGTCACTACGGGTTCTGTGTCCGTTAATGTTTTCCCCAACCCGGTATTGACTGTTACTACAACCGCTACAGAAATCTGCAACGGCGCTGCGGCAACAATTACAGTGTCATCATCGGTTGCAGGAACAACCTATGAATGGAATACAGGATCGACAAATACATCCATCAGTGTCGGCCCGAACACAACGACCATCTATTCCGTAACCGGAACTGCAGCAAACGGCTGCACAGGCACTGCAAGCATTCAAATTATTGTGAATCCTCTTCCGATAATCACAATGACTGTTTCCGACAGCATAATTTGTGACGGCGAAAGTGTAACAATGACCGCTGCATCTGATATTGCAGGTTCATCATTCCTCTGGAGCACAGGCGCATTAACACCTCAGATTATTGTGACTCCCAGCCTGACCAACACCTATTACCTGACTGTCACGTCACCACAGGGTTGCGTATCGACCGCCAATGCCACAATCATTGTCAACCCGAATCCGGTGCCGGGCATTGTTGCATCCTCAGGCGCTATTTGCCTTGGAACAACAGCAACGCTGACAACCAACACCAATATTGCAGTGAGCAGTTATCTGTGGAACAATGCAGAAACAAACCCGACCATTTTTGTTTCACCGGCAAGCACCAGCTCATACACTGTAACGGTTACAACTGCAGAAGGCTGTACAGGCACTGCTGACATCACGATTGTTGTCAATCCTCTGCCAAACATAAATGTGACAGCTCCAACGGCAGCCATTTGTCTGGGATCGTCGGTTGATCTTACTGCAAACAGCAATCATCCATCGACAACATATTTATGGAATACAGGGCAGACTACCGGCACCATCAACGTGTCTCCGGCCGCAACAAGCACCTATACAGTAACCGGAACCGACATGAATGGATGTACGGGTGTTGCTGAATATGCGGTCACTGTAAATCCGCTGCCTGATGTTAACATCGTTTCCGCACAGAATGAAATCTGTCAGGGAATGAGTAATCAGCTGACGGCCTCCAGTAACATTGCCAACACCAATTACATTTGGAACACCGGACAAACTACAACGTCCATCATTGTCAGTCCGACGTCCAATACGACTTATGAGGTAACTGGCACCGATGCCAACGGCTGCACCGGAAGCAATCTTATCACCATTCAGGTGAATCCGAATCCACCGGTAGCCATCAACCCGAATACGTTTACCATTTGCCCGGGCGATACAGCAACACTGAACGCATCATCAAGCAGTCTGTTGAGTTTTGTATGGAACACTGGGGCAACGACAAACAGCATTTTAGTCTGGCCGGCATCGACTACCAATTACACTGTTACCGGAACTGACGACAATGGTTGCGTCGGCGCAGCATCAGCTACCATCGTTGTCCGTAACGCACCTATTATTTCAGTGAGCCCATTCAATCCCAATATCTGTCATGGCGGTTCTGTGACAATGATTGCTTCGGGAGCTGTTCTCTATGACTGGACTCCAGCCACAGGTCTCAATACCAATGTCGGCAATATCGTTGTTTCTTCTCCGGATTCAACACAAACATATATTGTTGCCGGTGTTGATCTTTATGGATGTCAGGGCTCAGCCAACATCACCGTTATCGTGCATCCTATTCCAACGGTTGACTTCGTCGCAGATGAAACAGATATTTGTCTGGCCACTGTTGTACACTTCTCTGGAATTGCTTCACCGTCGATACAATCATGGGTGTGGGACTTTGGTGACCCATCTGCAGGTTCAGGCAATTCTTCCGCTGTGCAGAATCCGATGCACGCTTATTTTGAAACAGGAACCTATACAATAGGGCTGAGTGTAACGACCACTGCAGGTTGCAAAAATGCGATTCAGAAGCCAAGCTACATCATTGTACATCCAAATCCCATTGCGAGTTTCGCACGCACACCAGATATCACAACCCTTGAATATCCGACTATTCAGTTCTACGATCAATCGTTGGGCGAATCGTGGCGTCTCTGGGATTTTGATGATCCGGGCAGTGGACTTGACAACAACAGCATTGCCAAGAACCCGACACATACTTACAGTGCAGAAGGCGAATACTGGGCAACATTATTTGTCAAAAACGAATGGGAATGCATGGATTCAGTAAGTAACCGCATTATCATCAACCCGACCTGGGATGAATATATTCCGTCGGCATTCTCACCCAATGATGACGGCAACAATGACATCTTCAGACCGATGGGATTCAACATCGACTTCACTCAGTACAAGATGTACATTTACGATCGTTGGGGTAAAGAAATTTTCGATACCGACAACATTGAAGAAGGCTGGGATGGCAGAGTAAACGACCACGGAGAAACCGTTCAGCAGGACGTTTATGTGTATCTGATCATTCTCACCGACATTACAGGACTTGAACATCAGTTTATCGGACACGTAACCGTTGTCAAATAAACCAGTTCAATTACATGGCTCAAAAAACCCTCCTGTCCCGGAGGGTTTTTTTATGAAGTCGAGTAAGTCACGCGTCGGGAGACGCGCGCCCAATTCGAGTCACGCATCAACGTAAAACGTTGCATGCAGGAGAATCGCGCCCAGAGCAAGATCAAGGTCAAGATCAAGGTCAAGGTTGAGATAAAGGTTGAGATAAAGCCGTTGATCAGCTTTTTAGAAAATCACTGACTTTCGCCGCGGCCTCACTGACGGCGATGTCCAGGTGATCATTGGTGATTACAATATCAAACTGCGGAGCAAAACTGAGTTCGTATTTTGCACGATCGAGTCGTTTCTGAATAGATTCTTCCGATTCTGTATGTCTGAATCTGAGCCGTTCTTCAAGGATTTCGAATGATGGTGGCTGAATAAAAACTGAAAGTGCATTTTCTCCGAAAATTTTTTTCAGACTCACGCCACCTTTCACATCCACATCAAAAATAATGGCTTTGCCTTCGTTCCAAACGCGCTCTACTTCTAATTTTAAAGTGCCGTAATATAGTCCATCGTAAACTTCCTCCCATTCAACAAATTCATTTTGTCCCACTTTTTTTCTGAACTGTTCAATAGAAAAAAAGAAATAATCGACTCCGTCTATTTCGTTTTCGCGCGGTTGGCGACTGGTTGCCGAAATTGAGAATCCAAGCGGCAATCCGGCATCAATAAGCTTGTGAACAATGGTTGTTTTGCCTGCTCCGCTGGGCGCTGAAAAAATCACGGCTTTTCTCATACTACAGAATATTGGCCAATTGTTCCTTGATTTTTTCAAGCTCATCTTTCATCACAACGATGCGTTTCTGGATTTCAAAAAAACTGCTTTTATTTCCAAGTGTATTTATTTCGCGACCCATTTCCTGAGAAATGAAGCCCAGCTTTTTTCCTGCAGGCTCCTGATCATCCTGAGCCAATGTGTTTTTGAAATATTCGATGTGTTTTGCCAATCTCACTTTTTCCTCATTGATGTCCATTTTATCAAGGTAATAAAACAGCTCCTGCTCCAATCGTGATTCATCTGCATTCACATTCAACTGCGCCTGCAGCAGCTCCTTGTTCAGTCGTTCACGCACCTGTTCCTTGCGTTCCGGATCAAGCTTTTCGATTTCAGGCAAGAGCTCTCCGATCAACTGCACATGTTTAAGCATGTCTTTTTCAAGGATTTTTCCTTCTTCAATTCTGAATGCATCGGTTTCTTCGCATGCCATGCGAACCAATTCAAACAAAGCGCTCCACTCATCTTCGGCAACAACTGGGGTTCCATAACCGACCACTTCGGGAAGACGAATCAGAATTTCCATCCAGTTTTCCGGTCTGGCAATTCCAAGATGATCGGAAAGCAGCGAAAGTTCCTTAAAATATTTTTCAGCCAAAACTGTATTTACGCTGGCATCGGCATTTGAAACGTCTTCGATGATCACATTGATGTCTATTTTTCCACGCACCAGAATTTTTGCAGCGATATCGCGAATCTGGTTTTCACGTTCACGGTACCGGAACGGAGTCTTTACAGAAAGATCGAGCTGTTTATTGTTGAGTGTTCGCACCATTACCGCAACTGTTGAATTACCAACCGTTGCATGCACCCTTCCGAATCCTGTCATTGATCTGAGCATACGGGTTTATTGTTTTTTATTTTTCTCCAAAAGTTTTTTAATACTGTTCAATTTCATCAGTGCCTCAACCGGCGTGAGCATATCAACATTGGTGTTTAAAATATCGTCGCGCAAATTTTCCAGAAGCGGATCGTCGAGTTGAATGAGACTGAGTTGAAATGATTCCGCCGATGTTTTGGTTTTGTTTGTTTCGTTTACCGAAATGTCTGAACCATGTTCTTTTTCAAGCCGCACAAGAATTTCACCTGCTCGCTCGATGATAGTCCGGGGCACGCCAGCCATGCGGGCTACGTGAATTCCGAAGCTGTGCTCTGTTCCACCGGGCGTGAGTTTTCGGATGAACACAATATTATTTCCGCTCTCTTTTACAGAGATATGAAAATTTCTGACGCGCGGCAAATAAGTCGCCAACTCATTCAGCTCGTGGTAGTGTGTTGCAAAGAGTGTTTTGGCGCGGTAGAGCGGATGGTTGTGCAGATACTCCGTTATCGACCAGGCAATGGAAATGCCGTCGTAGGTTGACGTTCCACGACCGATTTCATCGAGCAAAATAAGGCTTCGCGAAGAAAGATTATTGAGAATACTGGCGGTCTCGTTCATTTCAACCATAAAGGTCGATTCACCGGAAGTGAGATTATCGGAGGCTCCCACGCGGGTGAAAATTTTATCCACCATTCCAATCTCTGCTGAATCAGCCGGAACAAAACTTCCACACTGCGCCAATAAAACAATCAAAGCTGTCTGCCTTAGTAGTGCTGATTTTCCGGCCATATTCGGCCCAGTGAGAATTATGATCTGTTGATCATCACTGTTGAGTTGCACATCGTTTTCAACATATTTATCTCCCGGAGGAAGCTGCGTTTCAATGACCGGGTGACGGCCGCCTTTGATGTCAATGGCCAGGCCATCATTGAGCTGCGGGCGACAGTAATTATTTTCGGAAGCTATCAGTGCAAAAGATAAAAATACATCAAGCATCGCCAGCAATGCGGCATTTTTCTGCAATGCACTTGTAAACGGCATCGACTGCTGAATGAGCTGAACGTAGAGTTCCTGTTCGATGCGCAGGATTTTTTCTTCGGCACCCAGAATTTTTTCTTCATATGTTTTCAGCTCCGGAGTAATGTAGCGTTCTGCATTTGCGAGTGTTTGCTTCCGGATCCATTCTTCCGGCACCTTATCTTTATGCGTGTTGGTCACTTCGAGATAGTAACCAAAAACATTGTTGAAACTAATTTTCAAAGAAGAAATCCCTGTGCGCAATGCCTCATTCTGCTGAATTCCGGAAAGAAAGTTTTTACTATCGGTACTCAGCAATCGCAATTCGTCAAGGTCGTTGTTTACACCCGAACAAATGACACCTCCTTTGAAAATGAGTGCTGCCGCGTCTTCGCGAATGAATTTTCGGATAAGCGAAGCCAATTCATCCAGATCGGCAAAACGCGAAACAATTTTTCTGAGCGGTTCCGATTCATATGGGATCAGTGCGCACAACTCTTTGGTTTTATCGATGGAGTATGCGAGCGTTAGAAATTCGCGCGGGTTGATTTTCCCAACGGCCAGTTTTCCGCAAAGGCGCTCCAAATCTGCTATTTCGGCCAACAGTTGTTGAATCTGAAACGACAGTTCTTTGTTGTCATAAAAACAGGAAACAGCATCAAGCCGCTCTGTGATTTTTTCTTTGCTGATCAATGGAAGGAGCAACCAGCGCTGAAGCAGGCGTCCGCCCATGGGCGAGGAAGTCCGGTCGATGGTATTGAGCAATGTTCTGCCGCGTTCATTATATGATTGAATCAGTTCGAGATTGCGTATGGTGAAGCGGTCAAGCCAGACGTAATCGTCATTATCGATACGCGAGACCGAACGAATATGCGAAGAACCGCTGTCCTGACGGGTTTCGTTCACATAATGCAGACAAGCGCCGGCAGCAATAATTGCATTTTCAAATTGATCAATTCCGAATCCTTTCAGATTTTCGGTTTCAAACTGGCGAAGAAGAAGATCGTGTGCATATTGCGAAGAGAAGATCCAGTCGTCGAAAGCAAAGACATTGAATGGACCAAATACATCCAGAAAGTCGGTTTTATGCGATTTTTTAACAAGGACTTCGGCTGGCTGCATATTCTGAAGCAGCCGGGCGATATATTCATTGGAGCCTTCGGCTACAAAAAACTCACCGGTAGAAACGTCGATAAATGCGGCGCCGGTTTTGGGTTGATTCAAAAAAACAGCAGCCAGAAAATTATTGCTTTTGCGATCGAGCACACTATCGGAAAAAGCAACGCCGGGAGTAACGAGTTCGGTAATTCCTCTTTTGACAATTTTCTTGGTGAGTTTCGGATCTTCCAACTGTTCACACACCGCAACACGCTGACCAGCTTTTACAAGTTTAGGCAAATAAGTTTCAAGTGCGTGATGTGGAAATCCGGCCAGCTCGATGTGCGAAGCTGAGCCATTGGCTCTTTTGGTGAGTGTAATACCCAAAATAGCCGAAGCCCTTTTGGCATCTTCGCCAAAGGTCTCGAAAAAGTCGCCCACCCTGAAAAGCAGGATTGCATCGGGGTATTTGACTTTAATTTCATTGTATTGCCTCATCAGAGGCGTTTCGGCAACAGATCCTTCGCTCACAGAATTCGGTCTTTGCAACAAAAATATGAATTTCTTTTGAACCATGTTTGTATTTTTGTTTCAGAATATTGAAGTCAAAGCTTATGAAGAAAAGTATGTCGGACCTCGGGCGCATGACGCAGGAAGAATTCAGGGAAGCGCCGAAACTCCCATTGGTAGTCCTTCTGGACAATGTTCGCAGTCAGCACAACATTGGTTCGGTTTTCCGCACCTCCGACGCTTTTAGGGTCTCAGAAATCATTTTATGCGGAATCACTGCAACACCGCCAAACAAGGAAATTCAGAAAACAGCGTTGGGGGCAACGGAAAGTGTCGCCTGGCGGTATTTTGAAAATGCATCAGAGGCAGTGGCTCAACTTAAGCAGGAAGGATTTACCGTTGTGGCCGTTGAGCAAACGCACAATAGCCTGATTATCAACACTGAAGAATGGATATTCCCGGATGAAAAAATAGCACTGGTATTGGGCAACGAAGTCTTTGGAACATCGGATGAAGTATTGGAATTGTGCGACAGAACGATAGAGATACCACAATTTGGCACCAAACACTCGCTCAATGTCTCAGTATGCGCAGGCATTGTGATTTGGGAGATATGCAAGTGGCATCTGGAGCATAAAACAAGGCAATTATGAATGTAATGATTTAACATATTATGCGGCAAACTGAAAAAAATATTATATATTTGCCCAAAATTCTTATTTTTGCAGTTCAACAAAAAACGAAACCAATAAACAACCAATCTTATGAAAAACCTTAATCTGAAAATTGTTGTTGCTCTAGTACTTTCAGCAGCACTCATGTCAGGTTGTGGTCTCAGTAAAATGGCCAAGAAATACGATACGGTCAAATACGAGGCAAAACCTGAAATGCTGGAAACCCACGGCGGCAAAATCAACACCGCTGTTAAAGGTGTCTTCCCGGCAAAATATTTCGACAAGAAAGTCACCCTTGAATTCACTCCTGTTCTGAAATGGGAAGGTGGAAGCTACACATGCAAATCAATCAAGATTCAGGGCGAAAGAGTAACCGGAGAAGGTGTCACAATCAATAAAGTTAGTGGTGGTACTATTGACTGGTCAGACGTTATTCCTTACAAACCGGAAATGAATGCTTCGGAACTTGTAGTGAACGTAAAAGGCACAAAAGGAAAGAAAACAAAAGATTTTGGCGAAGTAAAACTGGCCGACGGTGTAATTTACACCAGCGAACGCGTTGGACGTGACGAGGAAATGGCTATTGCTGAACATGGATACAAAAAAGAAGTTCTGGTTACTGAAACCGCCAGCCTCTATTTTGATTACAACAGCGCCAACTACAGCACAACCCAGAAGTTGAACAAACAGGACGCGAACAAAGAATCGCTGAAAAAAGCTGAAGAATTCATCGCCAAAGGTTGGAAAGTTAAAACCATCGACATCAACGCATGGGCATCACCTGAAGGTGAAGAAGCTTACAACGCCGAACTGTCAAACGATCGTTCAGAAGTTGCCAAGAAATATGTTGATTCATACATTGAAAAACTTGACAAGCAGATTGCTAAAGATAAAAAAGTGAAATACGAAGAAGTTAAACGCGTATACACTATCAACCCAAAAGCCAACGGAGAAGACTTCGAAGGATTTATGGCAGCTGTTCAGAAATCAACGCTTCCTGAAAAACAGGCTATCATCAATGTGATCAAATCACAGCCAAGCAAAGTTCAGCGCGAACAGGAAATCAAGAACATGACCGTTATTTATGCTCAGGTTGAAGAAATTCTCGAGCCACTGCGTCGTTCAGAAATCTCAGTTATTTGCTTCGAACCAAAACGCACCGACGAAAACATTGCAATGCTTTCAACCACAGCTCCTGACAGCCTGAAAGCTGAAGAGCTTCTTTTTGCTGCTACGCTCACCGAAGACAAACAGACAAAAGTGAACATTTATAAATCAGGAACAAAAACATATTCTGATAACTGGAAATTCTGGAACAATGCCGGCGCCATCCTGATGGAAATGGGCGAAGCCAGCGATGCTAAACCTTACATTGAAAAAGCAAACGCTCTTTCACCAAACAACGCAATTGTAATGAACAACATGGGCGTTCTTGCTTCATGGGATAAAGATTATGCAACTGCAAAATCACGTTACGAAGCTGCACAGAGTGGTGGTGTAAGCGCTAACTACAACCTGGGTATCCTCAAAATCCGCGAAGGCGACTATGACGGAGCTCTCCAGTTGTTCGGCAGCAAAACCTGCAAATACAATGTTGCTCTTGCTCAGGTTCTGAAACTTGACTATACCAATGCTACATCAAACCTGAATTGCACCAAAGGTGATCAGGGTGCTGTTGCTTATCTCCTCGCTGTTGTAGGTGCCCGCACCAACAACTCAAGCATGCTCTATGACAACCTGAAAAAAGCCATTGCAGCTGACAACAGCTACAAAGCTCAGGCTAAAGAAGACCGCGAATTCTTCAAATTCTTCAACTCAACTGACTTCCAGAATATCGTGAAATAATATTCGGGATTCCAATACTGAAGGGGCTTTCCAAACGGAAGGCCTCTTTTTTTGTGCCCCGAGGTCAAGCAGCTGTTAGCTGTCAGTAATCAGCTGTCAGCTCTGAAAAGGAGCTGAGAAGACAGGTCTTCTTTAACGCTCACGATAGCAATCGTGACAGGTCGCTCTGCGACGCAGAGAGGTCAAAGAAGGAGTTGAGGGAAAACACTGTTACGGATGACATATCCGCACCAGTGCAAGTGGAGCACCCAACATTCTGTCGTCTGCCAGACTTTGATTTGCAAAGAGGAGCGGACACGGAAGCGTTGGGTGCAATGCACCCTCCTTCCCCTGACGATTCCAGGTCAGTAATGCTTCATTGTCAACCTATTCAAACTGACGCTAGAATGTCTTGAAGCACCCAATATTTTGTCGTCTTTTGGATGCAAGAATACTATCTTATTCGTGAATTTAAATACATTTGTATTATGGATAAAAGACTGCAATATATTGTTTCTCAATTCCGCATTCAGAGCGATATTTCAGATATTGTCGCTTTTGGAAACGGACATATCAACGATACTTATTTAGTCATTACAAAAAGCGAAACAACGCCCGATTATGTTCTTCAACGCAAAAATCATCAGGTGTTTAAAGATGTTCCCGGCATGATGGACAACATTGTGCGCGTAGGAAATCATATTCGCGAAAAGCTCATGAATGCTGGGGTAGCCGATGATGATCGTCGCGTAATTACGCACATTCCAACACATAGCGGCGCATACTTTTTTCAGGATGATAGTGAAAATTTCTATACGTTGTGTTTGCGAATTGCAAATAGCAGAAGTTTTGAAATGATTGAAAATTCGCATCAAGCCTGGCTTACAGGAAAAGCATTCGGGCAGTTTCAGAATCAGCTTTCCGATCTGCCTGCGCCACCACTGTATGAAACCATTGTTGATTTTCATAATATTGAATTCCGCTATCGAAATTTCAGGAAAGCCCTTGCAATAAATTATAATAATCGTGCGGCATTGGTTCAAAAAGAAATTGATTTTGCACTTGCTCATGAAATAGAAATGCATACATTATTAAATGCGCAGCGCTCCGGACTAATTCCCATGCGGATTACACACAACGACACCAAAATCAACAACGTGCTGTTTGATGAAAACAACGAAGTGCTTTGTGTAATAGATCTCGACACCGTGATGCCCGGGCTCGTGCATTTTGATTTCGGAGACGCTATTCGTACAGGCGCATCCACAGCCGCCGAGGACGAGACTGATCTGGATAAAATAACCATCGACCTGAACCTGTTCGAAGCATTTGCAAAAGGATTTCTCGAAGAAACAAAAGCCGTGCTTACTCATTCTGAAATTATCCTGCTGCCTCATTCCGCAAAATTCATGACTTTCATTATGGGCCTGCGTTTTCTCACCGATTATCTCGAAGGCGATGTGTATTATAAGATCAAACATCCCGAACACAACGTGCAGCGCGCCCGCGCACAATTTAGACTGGTGGCCGAAATCGGGAAACATGAAGCAGAGATGGCGGAGATTGTGGCGGGGCTGGTGTAATAGCTGAAATTGTTTATCTATTCCGATTAATCACAAACACAACATCGGATAATCTGGACGCGCGGCTGTGCGTGCAACGTTTCACGTTGACGCATGACCTTACACCTCAAAGGAGCTTCGCACACCTTGTCCCCGGGGCGTTGCCCAGCGCTACCAATATGTTGTCCCTACGGGACATCTGATGGTTCTTCGCAGCTTTATTTTTACCTTCGGCGTCACAGAACACATTTTCTTACTTTTGCATTATGAACCGCACCATCACAATCCGCAACGCGCGGGCGAATAATCTGAAAAACATCAGCCTTGAAATCCCGCACGGGAAGCTGGTTGTGGTGTGTGGTGTGAGCGGCAGCGGCAAGTCGTCGCTGATATATGATGTCCTTGGAAAAGAAGGCCAGCGGCTGTTTTACGAACATTTTCTGCCTGGAAGCTATCATCAGAATATTAAACTCGGCCGGCCCGAAGCTGACAGCATAGAAGGCCTGCCCGCAGTTTTGATGCTCAATCAACAAGGCAACGCCTCGAGTCCACGCTCGACGGTAGGCACTATCACCGGGATCTGGGATCTGCTGCGTTTGCTGTTTGCCCGATATACGCACAGCGACAGCGTTACAGAAGCCAATCGCAGTTTGTTTTCGTTCAACAGCCCTACAGGACAATGTCCCGCTTGCAAGGGACTGGGCGTTGAAGACCATATTGATCCACAGCTTCTCATTGGCGATGAAACCAAAACTTTGCGCGAAGGCGCATCGGTGCTGACCACACCGAATGGCTACATCATTTATTCGCAGGTCACCATGGAAGAGCTGAACAAGGTGTGTGTGGCCGAAGGCTTTTCGGTCGACATTCCCTGGAAGGATTTGACCGATGCTCAGAAAAATATCGTTTTAAACGGCTCTGAGAAGATCAAAATTCTTTTTGGTAAACACACCCTCGAATCGCGCCTGAAGTGGTCAGGAATCACCGCTAAACCGCGAGAGGAAGGTTTTTACAAAGGCATTGTTCCTGTGATGGAAGAAATTCTGAAGCGCGACCGCAACCCGAACATTCTGCGCTTTGCAAGATCGTTCACTTGTGAGTCATGCAAGGGAACACGCCTGCGCGATGAAGCCATGTCGTTTAAGTGGAAAAACAAAACCATCGACGATTTTCACCGGATGAGCATCGAAGAAATTCATCAGACCTTTTCGGAATTGACTGCTGAAAACGAAGGACTGATGCAGATTTCACAACAGATAATTAAAAACACAACGACCCTGCTTGAACTCGGCGCCGGCTATCTGCAGCTGAACCGTGAATCCTCCACGCTTTCCACAGGCGAACTCAATCGTCTGCGGCTGGCGGCCTACACCACTTCGGGCATTCGCAACATTCTGTACATCCTCGATGAACCCGGCGCAGGACTGCACGACAGCGAACAGCAAAGCATGATGAATGTATTGCGTCGTCTGGTTGATAACGGCAATTCCGTCATTGTAGTCGATCATCACGAAAAAAATATTGCTGCGGCTGATTATATCATAGAAATAGGTCCTGGCGCGGGAAATGACGGTGGCGAAGTTTTATTTTCGGGTAACACTTCTCAATATTTTTCGCACAATATTTCCAACAGTCCCACACAAAAATGGCTGAAAAATATTCCTGAACTTCAATCAGAAAAGCACTCCGGATCACCATTTAAAATAGTTCATGCCGATAAAAACAATTTAAAAAATATTTCCGTTTTCTTTTTTCGAAGCGCATTCAATGTGCTTTGCGGAGTGTCGGGGAGCGGAAAAACAAGTTTGCTGAGCGTGGTACATGATCAGGCAACACACGCCGGATTCAGCAAAATCATTCACATCGACGCCGATCCTTTCGGACGCAGTCCGCGCAGCAATCCTGCCACCTACACCGGATTATCGGATGTGTTGCGCGATCTGTTTGCATCGACTGCTGCTGCCAAAGAAAACAAACTGACGAAAACACATTTCTCGCTTGCTGTACCTGGCGGCCGGTGCGAGGATTGCATGGGTGCAGGACTGAAACAAATCGGCATGCACTTTCTCGGTAATGTGGAGATACCCTGTGAAACCTGTGGCGGCAAGCGCTTTTCGGATACTGTACTTCAAATTCATGTCCGGGAAAAAAACATGCACGACGTCTTGGAGATGTCAGTATCCGAAGCACACGATTTTTTCAAAACTGACCCAAAAGTATTAAAATATACAAAGCCGATGCTCGATCTCGGGCTCGGTTATATCAAGCTCGGACAGTCGTCCACCACTCTTTCCGGAGGCGAGGCGCAACGCGTGAAACTGGCTTCGGAACTTGTTCGCGGCACAAGCGGATCGGTGCTTTTCCTACTCGATGAACCCGCCACCGGTTTGCATCCATTTGATGTAAACAATCTGATTTCGGCCCTTCGTGAACTCACCAAAAAAGGTCATACTGTTATTGCCGCCGAACACGATCTACGCATGATTGCACAAGCAGACCACGTTTGCGAACTCGGACCTGGCAGCGGCACCCATGGCGGAAACCTTGTTTTTTTAGGCGTTCCCGCAGATCTGATTGCAAACAACAAATCGAAAACAGCGCAGGCACTTGCTGAAATGGCAGCGCCAAAGCCATATTCAGAAGTTTCATTGCAAACTCAAAAGTCATCTTACAGTGACATCATACTGAAACGGGTTCATACCAACAATCTCGACATACCGGAAATACAATTTCATGAAAACACTGTAAACGCTGTCTGCGGGCCAAGTGGCAGTGGTAAGTCTTCGCTGGTTTTCGATACATTATATGCTGCTTCGCAGAATGCACTTATGGACGGACTTTCGTTCCGCATCCGGTCACAACTGAAAAAAGCAGGTAACGCCGCACTTGATGAATACACAGGACTGATGCCGGCTATAGCGCTTGAGAAAAAAAGTGCATCTGGAAATCCGCGCTCTACCATTGGCACCTACACAGGATTGTACGACCTATATCGCCTGCTGTACAGCCGCTTTTCGAAAAACGAAGAAACATCGTGTACGCATTATTCAAATGCATTTTCGTTCAACAACGAGGCAGGCGCCTGTCCCGATTGTCATGGCCTTGGATATATCACACAATGCGATGCAGAAAAATTAGTAAGCAATCCTTCGAAACCGCTGATCAATGGCGCGATTGACGGAAGCAAGCCTGGAAAGTTTTATGGAGAGCCTGACGGACAATATGTGGCAACCTTGCTCGCCGTTGCTAAAAAATATGGGATTGATTTTTCTGTTCCCTATTCGGAACTCAGCGATGAAGCCCGTCGCATAGCCATGCATGGACGCGGCGAAGAATTATTCGAAGTCGAATGGAATTACAAACGCGGCAACGTAATCGGTGTTCATAAAATGAAATCGAAATGGCCGGGATTCTGCGGACATGTGGAAGAAGAGTACAAACGTGTACATAACGATCATCGCGCAGAGCATATTCTTCCGGTCATGAGCGACATTAAATGTCCTTCGTGCACCGGCTACCGCATTCACCACGAACGTTTGCAATATCGTATTGACAACAAGCACATAGCAGAAACAACCGGCATGTGTGCAAGCGAGGCTGTATCATGGTTTCAGCAAGTTCAACCCGGACCGGGAAGCGAAAATATTGTTGCAGAAATTTTGCAACGATTGAATTATCTGATGGAAAGCGGCATCGGTTACATCGCGCTGAGCCGCATTACAGCAACGCTTTCAGGAGGTGAGTTTCAGCGACTACGCATGTCGGCATTATTACAATCACAACTTTCCGGAGTCTTGATTGTCATGGATGAACCATCGTTCGGTTTAAGCAAAAGCGATTGTTCACGCATTTCACAATTGCTGAAAAACATTGTGCAGCGCGGAAATACGCTGGTGATGACCGACCACCATCCCGAAATGATTAAGCTGGCCGATCGCATAAAAGTGCTTGGCCCGGGAGCAGGAAAACAAGGCGGCAAACTGGTGAAAGAAGTTTCTTCGTCGGAATATATTTCGGAAATCGAACATATTTATTCGAAAGTCAATCCTATGCGCAGCACAGCCGATGCGGCGCTACAGGTTTCCGGCGCCTGTGCCAATAATTTGAAAAACATTGAGGCCGACTTCTTCGGCGAAACTTTAAATGTAATTACAGGCAACAGTGGAAGTGGAAAAACAAGTCTGCTGCAATATGTGATTCATGATTCACACATGGCGGGACGACCGGTGAAATGCAGCAGCATCAAAGGCTTTGAGAACTTCGATTCGATTGTATTTATTCAGCAGGATGTTCCTTCGGGCAGCACTGCCAGCATTCCGGCAACATGGCTCGGCTTATACGACACATTGAAAAATATTTTTGCCGCAGAAGCGGCACGCCTGAATATGCCTTTGAAAGCGGCGCATTTCTCCGTGTTTTCGAAAGAAGGGCGTTGCCCCGAATGTGGCGGAACCGGTGTGATTAAAACCAGCATGGACTTCCGCAGCGATAGCGAAGTCACTTGCGAAAGCTGCAACGGAACCCGCTTCCGAAGCAATATTCTGAATGTTGTGGTCGATGGTATTTCCATTTCCGTTGTATTGAATATGAGTATTTCAGACGCAGCTGAATTTGTAGAAAAAAACACAACCTCTTCAAAAGCCGCATCGTTTCTGGCCATTGCTGATTTATGCAGTCGCTGCGGTGTGGATTATATTTCGTCCGGACAAAATCTGAGTACGCTCAGTACCGGCGAATTGCAGCGTCTGAAGCTGATTCAGGGCATTGCCTCCGCCAAAGGAAAAACACTTTTTCTGCTCGATGAACCCAGCGGCGGCCTGCATCCAACCGACACACTCCAGCTGCTGGATTTGTTTGAACATCTTGTAAAACAAGGCCACACCATCATTTGCGCCACACACGATGAGATGATCAGGAGAGCGGCTGCGAGAGAAATTTTGTTGGGTTAGCATTTATGGCGGAAGGCACAACGCGCAAAGTCCTGCCTTCGTTGGGATAAACTCCACACATAATGCACAACGCAGGAAAGTCGGGCGCGCGTTTTCACTTCCCGGAATCGTCATACACCCAACATTCTGTCGTCAGCAGAAATATTACTCAACTTGGGCGCGCGTCTCCCGACGCGTGACCAGAATTCACCCTTAAGATTTTTGCGGACACGGAATTCCGCCAGTGGGCGGACAAGCTGTTGGGTGTGATGTTTTTCGCAATCACTCTTTTCACTCACTTTTATTCTCTTTACCATTGAATCCGAAACGGTAGTTCTCCGAAGAATAGGTTCTGTCTGTTTCAAGTGAACCGAAAGGATAATAATCCTGGGCGCTGGTGATCACAGCAGCATACGAATCAACCACACCATCGGCATCGCCATCGGCGGTCAGCTTTATATCTGACACCGTGGTGAGCACATTGCCCAGATGGTTGGAGAATTCGTACATTTTTTTGCCTAAATCACGGCTAAAATATTAAAATTATTTGCACTTTACTCGGATTCTGTCAAACACTGGCAAATCGCTCCGCTCATTTCTTTGACGCCTTTACAACTGATAGCTGACTACTTTTATCCCTTCGACAGGCTCAGGACAGAGCTTTTTACATTTGTCTTTTATCTTCTACTCATAATAATCAATCTTCCTATCAATTATGGTACAGGTATTATCGCCGCTGCTGTAATATGCCTGGCGGGTCCAGTTGCCATATACATCGGTTTTCAGAATTTTAACTTTGAGCACATTGTCTGTCTTAGGCGGGGTGGTGTTTGTGTTGACTGTATGTATGGAAATTTCTTCTTCATTGCCTTCGCTGTCACGCTTATACTCATAGGAAATCTTCAGCGTGCCATCGGACCAGGTGGTGGTTTGTTTTGACACCAGCCCATCTACATATTCGCTCACATTTTCCGACACCTCTTTCCCCGCGCCATCTTTGGTGAGCATTGCAATTTTTTTGCTTGAAATTTCAGTCACTGTTGTTTCTCTGAATAAACTCCCTTTGCCGTCCAGATCTTTTGTACCGGCATAGTTGCCATCCTCATCATACAAAACTTCAGTGGTTGAATAAACGGTTCCGTTGGTGAGTTCCATTTTTGCATCCACCCACTTCCCCTCCTCATCAAAATTGCGTATGCTGATGAACGAAACCGAAACTGCGGTATCGGGATACACATTCCAGTTTTTATCATAAATACCCTGACTCTGAGTGTCGGTAATTGATTTAACTTTCCCTTTTAGATTGAAGGAGTCGGTATTGATGGTTATCTCATTGCTGCAGGCAGCCAGAAAAACGAGAGACAGAAGAATCCATTTTTTCATACAAGTATTTTTTTCAACGCAATATTACAAAAAAAGGGACAGCTGAGCTGTCCCTTTTTATTAGAATTCTGAAAGATTTATTCAACAACCATTACTCGTGTAATTGATTGCTCATTGTAAGTGAAGCGGACATTGTAGAGTCCGGCGTTCACTTCGCCGAGTGTCACATGGAACACTGATCCGCCATTCATCGAAGACAGGTCTTCGGTGAGGATGAGTCGTCCGGTAACATCGTAGATATCCATCAGGAGTGAGCCGTTATTCGTTCCGGAGAGTGTGATGTCAAACTCACCATTCGATGGGTTCGGATACATCTGCAGACTGATGTCGCCAAGCTCCATAATTGATACAGCTACAACATCAATGGTGGTTGAATACGTATTCTGGCAAGCACCGTTGTACGCAACCAAAGTCACATTGAATAAGTTGTTGGATGCATAAGTATGAATAGGACTAAAAGCTGTTGATGTTCCGCCATCGCCGAATGTCCAGCTGTAAGAAGTCGCGCTGAACGAAGTATTGATGAACTCAATCGTCGGATCAAGATTGTTGTAGGTAAATGAAGCAACAGGGGCTGCAAGTACATTTATTCCTATGTAATCTGATGTATCAACACCGCAGGCACCGCTCTCAATAACTGCGCGGTATTCCCAAACACCTGCAGCAGTTGTAATTTCAGAGAAGGTTCCAAATCCGGCGGTACCGGGAAGATTAGCCCAGGTTCCGCCATCGATACGACGCTGCCAGTAGAGGATGTCACCAACATTGCCACTGAGAATAATTGTTCCGGTAGATTCACCTTCACAAACTTCGGCTTCCATGCTGCTCATGACACCACCAACGGTGTAAGGAGCAATGACAATTGTTATATCGTTAGACACAGCCGGATTGTTGCTGGTACACACCTCATCCGAAGTCAGCGTACAACTTACCTCATCACCATTAATCAATGTTGAAGAAGAGAAGGTTGAGCTGTTTGATCCAACTGCAGATCCGTTCACGGTCCATGCATAAACAGGGCTGGTGCCGCCGTTTACATCTGTTGCAGCGAATGTAATATCAGTGCCTTCACAAACCGAAACGCCAGGAGTTGCTGCAATGGTTACACTTACAGGCAACGTTATGTTGACGGTCATAACCACTGGAACTGATGTTGCTGGATTGCTGCTTGCACATGTAAGATCCGAAGTTACTTCACAGGTAACAACATCTCCGTTTGCAAGGGTAGCGCTTACATAGGTGTCGCTATTTGAACCGTCAGCAACACCATTCACATACCACTGATAAACAGGAGTTGTTCCGCCATTCACCGCACTTGCTGTAAACGTTACCGGAACACCTGAGCAAACAGTACCTGCAGGAGAGGCAACAACATCTACACTCACCAGATATGAGGTGTTCACCGACATAACGATCGGAGCAGATGTGGCTGGATTACCAGAAACACAAGCCAGATCGGATGTAACGGTACATGTCACTGCATCGCTGTTTGACAGTGTACTGGTTATGAATGAGGATGAATTTGAACCAACCGCAGATCCGTTAACAAACCATGCGTATACAGGATTTAAGCCTTCATTTGAAGCGTTAGCCGTGAAAGTAACAGGTTCACCTGAACAAACGGCTCCGGCGGGCGAAGCTGTCACAGCAATGGTTACAGGAACCACCGTGCCAACATTCATTGTTACCGCATTGGATGTTGCCGGATTGCCAGAAACACAGGTTTCATTCGAATTCATAACGCAAGTGATCACATTTCCATCTGTGAGCGTTGAACTTGCATAAATAGCTCCGCTGGCAACTGGAACGCCATTGGCATACCAATTATAAACCGGAGAAGAACCTCCGTTAACCGGGGATGCAACGAACGTCACATTGGTGCCTTCGCAGATAGTTTCACCGGGGATTGCAGCTATAATAACGCTTGCTGCAAGTACAGGATTAACTGTCATTGTAACAGCGTTGGATGTTGCAGTTGCGCCAACAGAACAGGTAGCATTTGAAATAACGGTACAAGTAACAACGTCTCCATTGATCAGAGAACTACTGGTATATGTAGCACTGTTTGGTCCAATCAGAGTTCCATTGATATACCACGCATAAACTGGAGCTACACCTGCATCGGTTGCGGTAGCAGTGAAGGTAACAGATGTGCCGGCACAAACAACAGATGCTGATGCTGCAATGGTAACGGCAGGAGTCAGTACCGGATTCACGGCCATGGTAACGACATTGGATGTAGCCGGATTATTTGTTGTACACGTAGCATTGGATGTAAGGACGCATGATACCGCATCATTGTTTGCCAGAGCGACACTTGTAAATGTCGAGCTGTTCGATCCGGTCGCAATACCATTTACATACCAGTTATACACAGGGTTATTGCCACCATTCACAGGCGTTGCTACAAAAGTAACAGAGGTTCCCGCACAGATTGCACCCGGAGGAACACCGGTTATACTGACACTAACAGGCATATTTGTATTCACCGTCATCGTTAAAGCATTGGATGTAGCCGGGCTGCCTGAAACACAAGATTCATTCGAGGTCATCACACAGGTAACTACGTCGTTGTTTGTAAGGATTGACGAAGTGAATACTGGATTGTTGGACCCAACAGAAACACCATTGACAAACCATGAATAAACAGGGGTTGTTCCACCATTGACAGGAGTTGCAGTAAAGGTCACCGAAGTGCCGTCGCAAATTGCTCCGGCCGGCGATGCCACGATGGCAACACTTGCAGGCATCAGAGGATTAACATCCATGATAACCGGAGTTGAAACTGCCGGATTTCCGGTTGCACAAAGTGCATTTGAAGTCACAACCACGTTTACAGTCTGGTTATCCTGCAAAACATTACTTGTATAAGCAGAACTGTTTAATCCAACAGGTGCTCCATTGACGTACCATTGGTAAACCGGAGTTGAACCTCCATTTACAGGACTGGCAGTAAAAGTAACCGGAGTTCCTGCACAGATAGTTCCTGCAGGAGATGCTGAAACAGTTGCGCTTACAGGTAACGACGGATTTACAACCATCGTAACAGCACCCGAAACAGCAGGATTTCCGCTGACACAGGTAACACTCGAGGTAAGTGAACAGGTAACCTGATCACCATTGATTAAAGTATTGGAAGTGAAAGTAGCACTGTTGGCACCAGCAGCGGTTCCATTGACGAACCAGGCATAATCAGGTGTGGTGCCGCCATTTGTCGGAGTGGCTGTAAATGTTACAGGGGTTCCCGCACAGATGGTCGTTGCCGAAGCTGCAATGCTAACACTTACCGGCAGATTATTCGTTACTGTCATTGCAACAGCATTTGAGGTCGCCGGGCTTCCCGAAGCACAACCGATATTCGAAGTCAGCTCACAGGTTACTGCATCGGCGTTATTCAATGTACTGCTTGAGAAAGTTGAACTGTTTGATCCAACCGATACACCATTGACAAACCATGCATAAACCGGAGTTGTACCTCCATTGATGGGTGTCGCTGTAAATGTAACAGGAGTACCTTCGCAAACAGAGCCTGCTGGTGAAGCTGCTATGCTCACACTTACCGGCTGCAACGGAGCTACGTCCATAATTAACGTATTCGATGGTGCAGGATTGTTGATTGCACATGTGGCATTAGAATTCACAACACAAACCACAGTCTGGTTGTCAAGCAGCGTATTACTGGTGTAGGTCGGGCTGTTGGAACCAACAGCTGAACCATTGACAAACCATGCATATACCGGAGTTAAGCCACCATTGACAGGTGTTGCTGTAAAGGTCACCGAAGTGCCTTCGCAGACTGTTCCGGCAGGAGCTGCAGCAATCGCAACACTGACTGGTAGAGATGGATTAACGATGATTGCCACTGGATTTGATGTAGCAGGACTACCAGTCACACAAACGGCATCTGAAGTCATTGAGCATGTGACAACATCACCATTAAGAAGTGTACTGCTGACAAATGTTGCACTATTGAAGCCAACAGATGTTCCATTGACGAACCAGGCATAATCAGGTGTGGTGCCGCCATTTGTCGGAGTGGCTGTAAATGTCACAGCGTTTCCGGCACAGATGTTTGTGGCTGAAGCCGCTATGCTGACACTCACCGGGAGATTATTCGTTACTGTCATTGCAACAGTATTTGAGGTCGCCGGGCTTCCCGAAGCACAACCAACATTCGAAGTCAGCTCACAGGTTACTGCATCGGCGTTATTCAAAGTGCTGCTTGCAAATGTTGAGCTATTTAAGCCAACCGATACACCATTGACAAACCATGAATAAACAGGAGTAGTTCCACCGTTAACAGCAGTCGCAGTAAAGGTTACCGAAGTGCCTTCACAAATGGAGCCTGCTGGTGAAGCGGCAATACTTACACTTACCGGCTGCAGCGGAGCAACATCCATTATTAACGTATTCGATGGTGCAGGATTGTTGATTGCACAGGTGGCATTTGAATTCACAACACAAACCACAGTCTGATTGTCAAGAAGCGTGTTGCTGGTGTAAGTCGGACTGTTGGAACCAACAGCTGAACCATTTACAAACCATGCATATACCGGAGTTGCACCACCATTAACAGGTGTAGCTGTAAAGGTCACCGAAGTGCCTTCGCAGATGGTTCCGGCTGGAGATGGTGCAATTGAAATGCTGACCGGCAGAGAAGGATTAACCACCATGCTAACTGCATTCGAAGTAGCAGGATTTCCTGTTGCACAGGTGGCATTGCTTGTGAGAACACAAGTCACATTATCATTGTTAACAAGAGCGCTGCTGGTGAAAACCGGGCTGTTGGAACCGACCGGATTTCCATTTACAAACCATGCATACACCGGTGACATTCCACCGTTTGTAGCAGATGCTGTAAACGTTACCGATGCTCCTGAGCAAATTGTCGTTGCTGATGCAGAGATGCTAATACTGACCGGAAGATCAGGATTGACAATCATATTAACAGCATTTGAAGTTGCAGGATTACCGGTGCCACAGGCCACATCAGATGTAAGATGACAGGTTACTGCATCACCATTAGTGAGGGAGCTGGTGGTGAATGTGTTGCTGTTTAAACCGATGGCAACACCATTCACAAACCATTCATAAACCGGGGTTGTTCCGCCATTGACCGGAGTCGCTGTGAACGACACAGAAGTGCCATCACAAATAGCGCCTGCAGGTGAAGCAACAATGCTTACACTAACCGGTACCTGCGGATTAACAACCATCGCAATAGGCGCAGAGGTTGCAGGATTGCCCGTTGCACAGACGATGTCTGAAACAACAGAGCAAGTTACAAGATCACCATTGTTTAAAATACTTGTTGTAAACATACTGCTTCCCGAAGCCACAACAGATCCATTAACAAACCATGCATAAGCAGGGGCAGAGCCCCCGTTAACAGCAACGGCTGTAAAGGAAACCGAAGTGCCGTCGCAAACAGGACCAGCCGGGAAAGCCGATATACTAACGCTTACAGGCATGTTTGGATTAACAACTGCATCAATAATATTTGAAGTTGCAGGATTTCCTGTAGCACAGGCAACATTAGACGTAAGCATACAACTTACATCATCACCATTTGCAAGTGCGTTGTTAGAGTATGTGTTGCTGTTGATACCAACAGCAGAGCCATTAAGATACCACTGATAAGCAGGAGTTCCTCCGTTGGTTGGAGTAGCTGTAAAGACTACTGGTGTGCCAGAACAAATTGAACCAGCAGGAGCTGCTGCAATATTTACACTTACCGGCATACTGGGATTTACGTTCAGTAAAGCACCTGATGAGGTGGCTGCAGGAGCACAAGGTCCTGTAACAACACAACGATAGAGTTGTCCATTGTTAGCGGTAACCGCACCCGTCAAAGACAAAGCTGTTGTATTCCATCCAGCATAGGTTGGATTGGTACCAGCTGCTATAATGTTATTATAGGTTGAGCCGCCATCGGTAGATACCTGCCACTGATAAGCGGTGATATCGCCGGTTGCTGTTACTGTAAAGCCAGTGTTGGCTCCATTACATATTGTTACTGGAGTCGGATTCACGGTAACAACAGGAGCTTCTTCAATAGTAAGGATGGCTGCATTTGAGGTTGCATCGGGCGGAACCGCACCTATTACAACACAGCGATACTGATATCCGTCGTTGGCAATAACAACACCGGTCAACGTAAGAGTCTGTGTCGTATAACCAGCGTAAACCGGATTTGTCCCAGCTGTTGTAATATTATTGAAAGTAGTTCCACCATCAGTTGAAAGCTGCCACTGATATCCGGTAATTGTTCCGGTTGCACTAACAGAGAATGTGGTATTAAGTCCAGCACAAATGGTTGCATTTGCAGGATGTGAAGTAATAGCAGGAGCATTATTTACCGTAAGAAGAGCTCCGGTGGAAGTAACAGATGGAGCGCAGGTTCCGGTAACAACGCAACGATAAAGAAGGCCGTCATTAGCTGTTACAACACCATTCAAAACAAGTGTAGCAGTTGTCCAGTCTGAATACACAGGATTTGTGCCTGCTGCGAGAATGTTGTTATAAACCGTACCGCCATCTGATGAAACCTGCCACTGGTAAGTAAGACCGGCACCGGTGGCTGTTACACTGAAGCTGGTATTACCACCGTCGCCAATGATTGTTGCGAGCGGTTGAGCAGTAATAGCCGGAGCGGCATTTACAGTCAGGGCTACGGTGTTTGAAGTGGCAGGATTGCCGCTAACACAGGCTGCATCTGAAGTAACAACGCAGTAAATCTGATCACCGGCTGCAGGAGCTACATTCATATAGGTCGCACCTGTACCGGTGAAACCACTATTCAGGTACCAGGCATAGGTCGGTGTTGTCCCGCCATTAACCGGAGTTGCGGTAAATGTAACTGCTGTGCCTGCACAAACTGTTGTTGCAGGAGCTGCTGCTATACTTACACTAACTGGAAGGTTGGCGTTGACCGTCATGGTCACCGTGTTCGAGGTAGCAGGGCTACCCGTGGCACATGTGACATTCGAAGTAACAACACAATAAACGGCATCGCCGGTGGCTAATGCTGCATTGGTATAGGTTGAACTATTTGAACCAACAGGAGCGCTGTTCAGATACCATGCGTAAACCGGGGCTGCGCCGCCGTTAACTGGAGTAGCTGTGAAAGTTACGGAAGTTCCGGTGCAAATGGTGGTTGCTGTAGCGGCCGCTGTTACACTAACCGGATTGTTCGCATTTACAGTTGTATTAATGGTATTAGATGTCGCCGGGCTGCCGGTAACACAGGTTGCATTGGAGGTCATTACACAATAAACAGCTTCGCCGGTTGTGAGGCCAGTTGTGGTATAAGTGCTTAAACCTGTCCCAACTGCACTTCCCCCTTCGTACCACTGATAGGTTGGAGTTCCGCCATTGGTGGGGGTTGCGGTGAAAGTAACACTGGTGCCGTCGCAAATAGTTGCTGCGCTCGATGAGATGCTCACACTGGCTGCAACCGTAGGATTGACGGTCATTACAACAGCATTCGAAGTGGCCGGGCTACCCGTTGCACATCCTTCGCTCGATGTCATAACACAGGTAACAGATTGACCAGTCGCAAGTGTGTTGCTTGTATAGGTTGGGCTGTTGGCACCGACATTTGTAGCATTAACCTTCCACTGATAGGTCGGTGTTACGCCGCCATTGGTTGGTACAGCCGTAAATGTTACGCTGGTACCGGCGCAAATGGTTGATCCGGGATTAGCTGAAATTACCACACTGGCTGGTAAACTTGAGTTGACCGTCATGGTCACTGTGTTCGAGGTAGCTGGGCTGCCCGTGGCACAAGTGGCATTGGAGGTAACTACACAATAAACGGCATCGCCGGTGGCTAATGTCGCATTGGTATAAGTTGAACTATTTGAACCAACAGGAGCGCTATTCAGATACCATGTGTAAACCGGGGCTGCGCCGCCGTTTACGGGTGTTGCTGTAAATGTTACCGAGGTTCCTGTGCAAATGGTGGTTGCTGTAGCGGCCACTGTTACACTAACCGGATTGTTCGCATTTACAGTTGTATTAATGGTATTCGATGTCGCAGGACTTCCC